>NZ_BTHK01000020.1:0-57476 GCF_033242365.1 Lachnoanaerobaculum sanguinis | reverse complement strand
GAACGAATAGTGATGACGTTTTATTTGGTGCACCCATTATTACTATATATCTGCCCTGTATGAGGTAAAGATCACTCCATAACCTTAGTTCTATTCAATGACAGGTATCAAAAAGTATTGAATTTATTAAAAAAACACTTGATTATATGGAGAGGAGTATCACGAGTCAGTATAAATAAAATAGAAACTGAAAAACAATTCCTACATTAAAGATTGCAAACGATATAGCAAATGCTTTAGGAGTTTGTATGTATCAAGTTTTTGATTTGTATGGAAAAGAAACTTATAGGTGTTCAGCTTGCAATAGTGGAAGACCATTATAAAGAAAGTAAGGAGGTGGAATTTATGAACTATAACAATCCTCAGAGATATAAAAATCGAAATAATTTTCAGAGTTATTAGGACATGAAATGTTTTTAAATTTGAATTATAAAAAGTATATTAGAGAAGGAATAATATGAAGAAGTTGTCTAAAATTTTTACAAGTGTTTTGATGGTTCTAGTTATGCTATTTAGTTTTAGCTTTTCAGCTTTTGCGATGAAGAATAAATCTGATACTAATGACCAATTAATGGTGGCGAGTGACGATAATTACAATCTTGACCCGGAAAATTATGAGATGGTGACTTCCGGGTACTTGGAATTAAATTCAGATGGAAGCGTTAGGGTTACTGATAAGTATGTAGATTATGTACAAAAAAAGATGGAAGAGAGAGGCGTTTATGCTAGCGTTTTAGCTGATGGTGACACTATAACAATTGTTGAAAATACTCCGGCAATGTTTATGAGAAGTTCAAATAGTGGTGTAACCAAAGTAAAGTGGCTTTCATTTAACCTTTTTGAGATATATTTAGATAATAATTTAAGTAATAAAGTAGTGGCAGGAACAGGTATTGGAGTTGCATTGTCTACTTGGATACCTGAACCGCTTGTTTCTAAAATTGTAGCAACAGCGTTAGGTGTATCTGCAGGGTTGATTACTTTCAATAATGAGGGGAGAGGTGTAATTATAAGTGGAATATACACATTAGTACCACAAACATTAGCGACTTTTTATTGGATAAAACCACAGTAAGGTTAGGGGATATTATGTTGAGAATAATAGTAAGTGTATCATGGCTTATAACGGTAGTATTTATGTGGTTACCTAATGTGTGCAAAAATCAGTTTATGAAAGATAATGAACGACAAATAATCAAGATACTAGCTATAATTTCTGCTGTTTTGTCAGTATGCTACATTTTTCTTGGATGAATGAGAAAATATAAATAACAAAGAAAAGGCCATTTATCTATCAAGATATTTTGGTCTTTTTGAATATAAATAATATCTGTATGGAGAGAACAGAGTGAAGGAATAATTAGTAAGAAAAAACAACAGTGAAAAGTAGAACGGATCATGAGAAGGAAAACCCCCCTTTATATTTGCAATATTTTGTCAAAAAATATCAGAAATAAATATCAATTTGGACTTGTCTTGTCAGTTGTATTCCAATTTCATTTTTGGACAAACGAACTTCATTGTAGACAGCTTGCTCCTTAAATGGGATTTACTTCCTTCACGTTTCATAGGAAGTGAAGAATCATGAGGGCAACAAGGAATACCATTTTCATTGAATGTATATTTAATATTATCCATTGAGAGCTTAACTTTTAAAGGAATAAATACTTTTTGGAAATTTAAATCTTAAAAAAGTGATTTGTAAATCTCAATGGTATCAAAGGCTGCATCACCAAGGAATATAGATGGTCTAATACCTGGATGCCTTGTTTTAAAGTCCTTTAAGGTAGGAAGTAAAGCTTTGGAATCAGCAAGCGATTTGTCTTTATCCGGGGACTTTGCTTTCTTTTCAACTACAATGTCAGGATGGGAAGCAAGATAATCCTTATTATAGAAATAAATGGAACGAACAATTCCAAGTCCATTGGTAATAATACCAAACTTGTAAGCGTAGCAGAAATGTCTGTTAATTGCTGTTTAACCTCATGGTTTGATGAAGCTGATGTGGGCATAGAAGCGTATGCTACCTTATAAGGGTCATAAGAACTATCAAAATTCATAGATTTTGCATAGGATTTAAGCTGCTTGATAATGCGATTGGCATATTTTGGATTATTTTCGGTTACATAAGCTTCAACACCTGAAGTGTCAAACAAAAGTATAGAAGCAAGGTTGCTATCAATAGCTTGACATATCGGTTCAGTTATATCAACAAGCTTATCAAAAACAGATTTTAAGTCCAATAAAAAATCCTGCTTAGAACGAGTTATTTTAGAGGCATCAGGAACTTTGGTAAAGCTGCAGAATTCTCTAAGATGTCTGGAATAATGACGGAATACCGGTAAAAGAGAATCTGTAGGAATAGAAAACAGGCGTTGAATAATCAAAGCCCAAAGCATAGCGGTCAAAGGATATTTTCGATTTCTACCTGTGGCTGCATAATAATGATTGTAAAAAGAAAACGGAATAATTTCATCAAGGTCAATGTGATTTTCGAGCAGGGTAAGAAAATGAGGTTTGTCAGATTCAAAAATATCTTTACAATCTTCAAAAATATCTGCCAAAGAGAGTTGTTTTTGTGATATCATAGTAATGTCTTCTTTAGGGATGTGATTTATGTTTGTTGCAACTCCATTATATCACAAGTCTAGAGGAGATTTTTATATTCAGTAACAAAAAAGTGTCGTATTTATAAGGCTTTTGGCGTTTCGCAAACGCCTAATAAAATTATCAAATAGACAGGAGGTTCTATTAATGAACGTGAATACTGAGAATTCAGTTTCTATCACGGAAGCAAACCGGAACCTTTCCCGTATAGCTCGTATGGTCGATGAGAAAGGTTCAGTAGTGATTCTTAAAAACAATTCTCCGCGGTACCTTTTGATTGAGTATAATCAGGCACAGAGAGAACAGTTTGTATCAGATGAAGATATTCTTGCGCTGTCAAAGCGTCTCATTGAAAAGAACCGCGAGGCGTATGAGGTGCTTGCCAAATGATTACTCTCTCCAAAAAACAGGTTATTCTTTTTTACGCGCATTTATCCTGCTCCTTACTTTTCCAAAGACCTTGGAAGCAGAATAACGGACGTCGGAATTCTCTGCGACCTCATCTGCTTCATCAAGTTTATGCTCAATGT
Organism: Lachnoanaerobaculum sanguinis; assembly: GCF_033242365.1. Taxonomy (NCBI): domain Bacteria; kingdom Bacillati; phylum Bacillota; class Clostridia; order Lachnospirales; family Lachnospiraceae; genus Lachnoanaerobaculum; species Lachnoanaerobaculum sanguinis. Next base: position 54,339 of record NZ_BTHK01000020.1, on the reverse strand, counting down.
CGTCTGTGAGTGCAGAGTCTTGTTCAATATTATTTCTAAAATCAGATACGGGACAAATATTAATCATAATGCAATCTCCTTTAAATCATTGTTATATCAGTATTTTATCATAAAAACGATATAGAGCGGTCGAAATCACTATGATTTATTCGGGATTTATTCGGGAGGTACCATGAAAGTAATTATTATGCGACATTCAGAAGTAAAATATATATGGAAAAAATGTTATACCTCAGACGAATTTGATAAAGCCTGCAAAGAATACGATAGATCTTTTGTCGAACACACTGAGCAAAACTTACCGGATTATAATTATAAAAATATTTATATAAGTACATTGTCAAGAAGTAGAGAGACTGCTATAAGTATATTCGGACAAACCCACCTTAGACAAACAGGATTGATAGATGAAGTGCCTTTAAGGTCCGCTTTTGATTCAAAGCTTAGATTGCCATTGTGGTTTTGGAATTTTGCAGGACGGATTCAGTGGTTTTTTAACATTGGAAGACAGATTGAAGGAAGATTGATTACAAAAAAACGTGCGAAAAGTTTTGTAAATATGCTTTGTAGGGATGGAGAGGATGCTATAGTCATAACACATGGATTTTTTATGCATACTCTATTGAATGCTTTTAAGGATGAGGGTTTTAGGTATGAAAAGTCAAATATACATTACAAAACCGGAAGTTATGTTGTGGTAGAGAAATAATTATTACAATAGTTTTATGAGAAAATGGAGGTGCTACTATGACAGATAAATCTATACTGTTGTCTGTTGCTACAATGACTAGAGAGCAACTCGATACGGAACTGAAGAAAGGATATGCTTCTATAAAAGCAGGAAGAGTGTATTCTGCAGATGAAGTTGATGCATTACTTGCAAAAGAGTTTGAACTAAAATTTACACCAACAAAAAGGAGATCCCATGCCCCCAATAACTGTTTTGATTAAGCCTGCATCAGGTCTATGCAATATGTCCTGTGAGTATTGTTTTTACTGTGATGAGGCAAGTAAGCGTTTGCAAAATTCCTATGGATTTATGTCTGAAAAGACTTTGAAAAACACAATCAGAAAAACCATGCTTAGGGCGGAGGGGAGCATACATTATGCTTTCCAGGGAGGTGAGCCGACATTATGTGGTATTGATTTTTTCAAAAAGGCATTGGCATATCAAAAACAGTACAATAAAAATAATATAGAAGTAACTAATGCCCTTCAGACAAACGGTTTTGCCCTTACGGATGAATGGTGTTCTTTTTTTAAGGAAAACAATTTTTTAATAGGATTGTCGGTGGACGGTACAAGAGAAATACACGATTCTTATAGACATTCAAAAAACGGAGACAATACTTTTGACAGAATATTAAATTCGGCAAAACTGCTTGATAAGCATAAGGTGGATTATAATATTCTTACAGTGGTTACATCTAAGGTGGCAAAGAATATTTCAGATATCTACAGATTTTATAATAAGCAGGGATGGAAATACCAACAGTACATAGCATGTCTTGATCCGATAAATGAAGTGCGTGGAGCTAAGCTTTATTCCTTAACACCAAAAGTTTATGGAAAGTTTTTAATTGATTTATTTGATCTGTGGTACAAAGATTATAAAAATGGAAAAGATCCATACAACAGGCAGTTTATAAATTATATAAATCTCGCAGGAGGATATATGGCAGAATCCTGTGAGCAACGTGGAGTATGTGGTATTCAGACGGTAGTGGAAGCTGACGGAAGTGTTTATCCATGTGATTTTTATGCTATGGATGAATATTGCCTTGGAAATTTCAATGAAAATAATATGGATGATATCAATAAAAAGAGGTCGGAAATCGGCTTTATAGAAAAGTCATTTAAGTTGGATAATGCTTGCAAAGATTGTAAATATTACAAGGTATGCAGAGGCGGATGTCAGCGCAATAGAGATTTAAATCCTGATACAGGATTATACAGTAATTATTTCTGTGAAGCATATAAGATATTTTTTGATGCCTATTATGATAAAATACTTGAAATAGCTGACAGCTTAAGATAAAAACGGCTATATTACGTATGCACATAAGGCATATTTTAAAGTAAAAATCATTTTATACAATATAAATAAAAATATTGACAATAAAGCGATTTAGGTATATACTTACCACATAAGTAAACGGTTACGCAAACGATAATTTAACTTAATATCCGGCTTTGATTTTAAAAGATTGGAGAAAGATTATTTATGAAAAAAGCTTCAGAAAAGGTAACCATAAAGGATATATCAAAAGAACTTGGTATATCGGCTGTTTCGGTTCACAGAGCACTTAGAGGAAAAGAAGGGATAAGCAACGAACTTCGTTCTAAAATTTTGGAAACAGCAAAAGAAATGGGGTATGTGGAAAATTATGCTGCAGCCTCAATAAAAAGAAAAACAAGTAAAGTTGCTGTAGTGCTTCCAAAAGACAAATGGGAGAAAAAGATTTATTTTGATTATTTATGGCTTGGCATTAACAAAGGTGCACAGGAGCTTAAAGGACTGAATATAGAAATAAGTCCTTTTGTATGTGATAACGAAGAAGAGCAACTTGCGCAGTTAAAAGAGATTGCCGATAAGGGACCAAATGAATATGGCGGCGTTATTACAATTTCTTTTACAAGAGCATCTGAGGTACTCATGCAGTTTCAAAGGATGTTGGCAAAGGATATGAGAGTGCTGGTTATAGATGATCACATCGAAATTCCTGAAGGTCTCATCAGCATTCCGCCAAGAGAAATACAGGTTGGTAAAGTGGCAGCCGAGCTTGCAGGGCTTATTACTCAAGGTAGCGGAAGAATACTTGTTTCCTGTGGACGTAAAGATTCAAAGATACATGAGGGACGTTTGGAAAGCTTTTGTAATTATATAAAAGAAAACAAACCGGAGCTGATAATAGAACTTGTAACAGGATATACAAGGAATATGGATCATAGAGGCGAACTTTATAAAAACGCCTGTGAGGCGCTTGATAAGTATAGTGATATATGTCTTATATATGCACTTACCTCTCATGATAACAGAGCGTTTATTGAAGCACTTGAAAAACATGGTAAGAATAAAAAAGTACCTATAATCGGTACCGACTTAAATGAAGAAACGTTAGAATTTCTAAAGCAGAAGAGAATGTCGGCAGTTATAGACCAAAATCCTTATGATAAAGGATATATGGCTTTTAAGATTATGGTGGATTGCTTAATAAAAAACATGTCTGTACCTGATGTTATACCATGCAGAATTGATATCGCTCTTGAAAATAATGCGGATCTCTGTGCGGATTGAATTTTTTAGAACTATATTTGCTGTTTTTCGAAGGGGAATACAGTTTAATAAAATGTGTGAATATACATATTCAAGGAGGATTATATGAAGAGAAAGTTTTTACAAAAGGTTGGAGTTGCAGTAATTTCCGGCGCAATGATTATGTCGGCACTGGCAGGTTGTGGTAACAATTCAGCCAAGGAAAGTACTACAGCAGCTCAAGCATCAAGCGAGGGCACAAGCGGTGAGTCAAAGGATGATACGGCTAAAGGACCTGATTACAGCGGAGTTAAGCTCGTATACTGGTCAAACTGGGAAGCTACAGAGCCGCAGGGAATTGTTATCGCCGAGGCTGTAAAAGCATATGAAAAAGAAACCGGTGTAGAAATTGAAGTGGAGTTTAAAGGACGTAAGGGAATTAAAGAAGGTTTGATTCCGGCACTTGATGCAAAACAGCAGGTTGACTTCTTTGACGGACAGGGAAACAAGAGCAATTACGGTGATCGTATTATAAGTCTTGAGGATTTGGTTAAAGAAAGTGATTATGAGTCACGTTCAAATCCTACAATGATGAAGCTTTTCAGAAGCTATAATGAAGGCGTACTTAAAGAGATTCCATATCAGTTCAAGGCAAACGCTTATTTTTACAATAAAAAGCTTTTCAAAGAAGCAGGTATTGATAAGGTACCTACAAACTGGGATGAGTTCCTTGCAACATGTCAAAAGCTTAAAGATGCCGGAATAACTCCGATTACAACTGATGATGCATATGTACCACAGGCTTTCGGTATGCATCTTGGAAGACTTGTAGGAAGTGAAGGCTTAAAGGAAACTATTAACAACAATGAGTGGGACAGACCTGAAGTTTTACAAACAGCTAATGACTTGGCAGAGCTTGCCTCAAAGGGTTATTTCTCAGAACTTGTGGCTTCAAACGTATTCCCTACAGGACAGAATACTGAATTTGCTACAGGTAAGGTTGCAATGTATGCTGTAGGAACATATGTTGTGAATGAAGTTAAAAATATTACAGGACCTGATTTTGAATGGGGATTTTTCGGATATCCTGAAGTTAATAACGGAATTAACGGCACAGAAGCTATGATGATTGGTGGACAGAGCTTTGCTATTACTTCAGTATGTAAGAATAAAGAAGCTGCATTCGGATTTATTGAGAAGATGACAAGAGGTGAATATGACGAGAAGCTTGCCAAGGAGAGTATAAGTCTTCCTGCAGATTCACAGAATCCTTCATGGCCTGAGCAGTTGGCTGATGTAAAGCCATACTTTGATAACTGCACAGAGATCATGGGTGGTGCGGAAAGCAATCCGGAGATCACACCGGCATTAAAGGAGAACTTAATTAAGCTTTACTCAGGTAAGATTACAGGTGCTGAATTTGTTGAAAATATGAAAAAGGCAGCAGGAAAATAAATTCTAAATGAACGAAAGAGGGCAGGTGGGTAACGAGGTCGTTATTTGACCTGCCTTTTTAAATAATTACTGAATTTAATATAATAAGCTAAAAGCCGGGCTCTTGCCTGTTTCAGAAGGGAAAATATTTATGAAACGCAATAAAATTATGATTTGGGCATTTACTATTCCCGGAACAATATTGTTTCTTGGAGTATTTATTTACCCGATAATAAGAACCGTAATTATGAGCTTTTTTAAGATAGTGGAAATTACGGATCCGATAAACAAATGGGAATTTAGAGGCTTAGGAAATTATGTGGATTTGTTTAATGCACCATTGTTTATACAGTCACTTATTAATATAGCAAAGATATGGACAATCGGAGGTATAGTTACACTTTCAATCTCTTTATTGATAGCCATCATTTTGACAAGCGGAATAAGGGGAAAGGGATTTTTTCAGGCGGCAATATATTTGCCGAATGTAATCAGTGCGGTAGCTATGGCTACAATGTGGATTCAATATGCCTTTAATTCCTCCTATGGATTTTTTACAACTTTCTTTAGAATGATCGGTTTGGAGAGCTTGGCAAAAATACAGTGGCTGGATGCTGAGCATAAATTCTATGCACTTTTATTTTCTTACTGCTTCGGAATGATAGGACATCATATGCTTATATGGATAAGCGGAATTGAAAGAATAAGTAAGGAATACTATGAAGCATCAGGCATAGACGGTGCAAATAAGGTTCAACAGTTTTTTCATATAACACTGCCTCTGTTAAGAGGAATTTTAAGGACAAATATTATTATGTGGTCAATAAGTATTGCAGGATTCTTTATATGGTCACAGCTTTTCTCACCTTTAACTGCAGATACCTCAACAGTAGTACCTATGGTATATATGTATACCAAAGTATTCGGAGCTGAAACTGCCGATATGATTTCTCGTGATGCGGGTGCAGGTGCGGCAATAGGTATAATTCTTTGCGCTTTGGTAATAATTATATTTAGAGTTGCCAATAGAGTTCTTAAAGATGATGATTTGGAATTTTAAGAAAGGTTAGATTATGAAAATGCTGAAAAACAAAGAAAAATCCGCACCTTTTAACTTGTCAAAAGAGATTAAACTGTTACCCGGATATATAATACTGATACTTTGGGTTGCTTTTACTGCGGTGCTTTTAGGTTGGGTAGTGGCTGCAAGTTTGTCTACTACTGCAGATATATTTTCTGGAGATATTTTAGGATTTAAAACAGGACTTCATTTTGAGAACTATGCTAAAGCATGGGTATCATCAAATGTTTCCGTATTTTTTGTAAACTCGCTCATTTATGCGGTTTTATCCTGTGTATTTATTATTCTTGTATGTGCTCCATATGCTTATGTTTTACAAAGATTTGAATTCAAGGGAAGAAAATTTCTTACCTCCGCATTGGCAGGAACTATGGGTGTTCCTCTTATAATGGTAATAATACCTTTGTATACATTGGTGGCGGGAGCAGGTTTACTTGGTAATGCTTTTTCAAACAGAATTGTACTTATAGTTTTGTTTGTAGCTATAAAGGTACCTTATACAACTACATTTCTTATGGCATATTTTGCCAATATTTCAAGTGCTTATGAAGAGGCGGCGGCTATAGACGGATGTCATCCGATAAAAGCTTTTTGGATGATTGTGTTCCCACTGGCTCAGGGTGGAGTTGTAACGGTAACAATTTTTAATTTTATAGCGATATGGAATGAATATTTCCTTTCACTTTTATTTGTAAATTCAGAGAAACTAAGACCTGTAGCCCTTGGATTATTCTCGATGATAAACGGAATGAAATACAGCGGTGACTGGTCAGGCTTATTTGCTTCCGTAATAATTGTATTTATTCCGACATTTATACTCTACATCGGACTTTCAAAGAAGATTATCGGTGGAATAACCGGAGGCGTGAAGGGATAGGAAGGAAGCACAAAATGAATTTATTGTTTGTTTTTGCAGATCAATGGAGAGCCGGAGCGATAGGATATGCAAAGGAAGATCCGGTTAAAACTCCGAATATGGATAATTTTTGCAAAGAGTCAACCTATTGCGACCATACTTTCAGTACCTTTCCGGTTTGCTCTCCTCATAGAGCCAGCCTTATGACCGGAAAATATCCGCTGTCATCGGGATTTTTTACAAACTGTAAGAAGGGATTATCTTTAAGATTAAAAGATGAAGAGATTTGTGTAGGTCAGGTACTGAAAAAAGCCGGTTATGAAACCGCATATATAGGGAAATGGCATTTAGATGAACCCGAACAAAATATTTGTGAATTTCCAAAGTCAGGTGCAAGAGATTGGGATGCATATACTCCGCCGGGAGTAAGAAGGCATGGGTTTGATTATTGGTACTCATATGGTACTTATGATATGCATTTATCACCACATTATTGGCATGACACTGATGAGATGATTAAGGTAAATAAATGGTCACCTGAGCATGAAACAGATAAGGCGATAGATTATTTATCTAAAATAAGAGACAAATCAAAACCTTTTGCCATGTATATATCTTGGAATCCTCCACATAGCGTATACAGTGAAGTTCCGGATGAATACTTAAAACTGTATGATGATGTGGAGTTAAAGGAAAATGTTATCTTTGAAAATATTCATCATCACACCGGTGAAAATGCCGCAATGAGTGAAGAAGAATTAAAGCTCACAACAAAGCAGTATTATGCTGCTATAAGCGGTCTTGACAAGCAGTTTGGAAGGTTGATTGACTATCTGAAAGAAAATAATCTGTACGAAGATACTCTTGTAATCTTGTCGGCGGATCATGGGGATATGATGGGCTCACATGGACTGATGGGCAAGCATGTCTGGTACGAGGAATCAATAAAAATTCCTTTTGTAGTACATGTACCGGGAAATAATAATAAGAGATGTTCTACATGTATGGGAAGTCAGGATATGATGCCTACGGTTTTGGGACTTTTAGGTTGCGATATACCGGAAACAGTTGAAGGCGAGGACTGTGCCAAATTTATTAAAGGTGATGAGAATGAGGATAGGGTAAGCTTTATCATGGCATGCCCCGGCAGAGCGGATTTTGTAGAAAAATTTAAAAAAGCGGGTAAGAATCCTGCCGAGTATGGATGGCGTGGTGTTAGAACAAGAAAATATACCTATGTTATGGAGCTGGGTTATGATGTTATCTCTAATTCAAAAAGATATCTTTATGATATACAAAATGATCCGCTTCAAAAAACAACTATTGATTTAGAATTGGAAGAAAATAAACAGCTGGCAGGAAACCTGGAAGAAGAAGTTATTAAATGGCTGAAGCGTCAAAATGACGGTTTTTATAAAAACTGGAACAGTGAACTATGAATAATATAGATTTGTTGTGGGATGATTTTAAAGAACATTTTGCATTCAAAAAAGATGAGTATAAAAAAATTGCGGATTTTTGTAATAAAAATTGCAAAGATATGAGAGATATTGTTCTTCAAACTGCAGATGAACTTACAGAGAATACATTTCTTTTCAGATTACCATGGGACATGGAAGCTACAAATGAACCGGTAAATTTTGGTGAAAAAATAAAGTGGAATTACTCCTTTAATGAAGATGAAGAATTTATTTTTCAATTAAACAGACACAGGTATTGGATATGTCTGGGGCAGGCGTTTTGGATCAAACAAAATGATATATATGTAAAAACCTTTCTAAATCAGCTGCTTAATTGGATAAATGAAAATATCGATATTGAAAATGCCGACTCAAAAGTTTGGAGGACACTTGAGACAGGGCTTCGTGCAGACTACTGGGTAAGGGCAATGTCATTTTTTACATCTCATCCTCTTATTACGGATGAAATAAAAGAAAAGTTTTTCTTTGCATTATCAGTACATGCAAATCATTTGGCAACAAATCCTAAAGAGGGCTTTTCCATAAAAAGTAACTGGGGAGTAATGGAGTATGCAGGTTTATATGTACTTTCACAGGTGCTCAAAAACGATGATTATAAAAAGAAAGCAATTTATTTTCTAAAGATGGCGCTTCATACACAGATACATGATGACGGAATGCAATGGGAAGTATCTCCAATGTATCATAATGAAGTCTTGGATGCATATTTTGAGGTTTTAAGAGTTGCTAAGCTTTATAATGATGAAGTTTTTTCGGAAGATGAAAAAAACATCATAAAAAATATGGCCTTTGCTACTTTACAACATACTTATCCAAATCATCATCAATTCTTGACCGGAGATTCAGATGATACCGATGCAAGAGATCTGCTAAGTAGGGCGGCATTATTGTTTAAAGACAGTTCACTTAAATTTGCAGGCTATAAGAAGCTTGACTTTGAAAGTGCGTGGCTTTTTGGTATTGAGGGAACACTATCCTATGAAAAATTAGAAAGTAAAAGACTCTCGGGAGGGCTTATTACAGCCAAAGAAAGCGGTGAAGCAATATGGAGAGACTCCTACAATGAGAATTCGGACTTTATTTATTTTAGAAATACAAGTCTTGGTGGAGGGCACGGACATCAGGATAAACTTCATGTGGAACTTTGGTTTGACGGTGAAGCAATACTTAGGGACAGCGGGCGTTTTACATATAAAGATGTAGAGGAAAGATACAGACTTAAGGGTAGTAAGGTTCACAATGTACCCATTATAAATAACAGTGAATATGCAGAGTGCAAGGATTCATGGATTTATAAAAGTTTACCTCCTTCCATGGGAAATACTTTTGTTTTTAAGGAAAACCATCTGTTATTTGAAGGCTTTCACTGCGGATATATGGACTTGAATGTGCTTCTTAGAAGGCGTATTGTAGCACCGATATCAGGTATCATTATTATAAGTGATGAAATTATAGGAAATAAAGAAAATGACTTATTACAGCATTTTGCATTCGGAAATAATATTAGTTTAAAAGCAGAAAATAATGTGATAATAGGGCAAGGGAAAAAGTGTGAATTCAGTATAATGTGCTTTGATGAAAGAGGTGAAGTATTACCTGAAATTACTACTTCTCCACTTTCAAGACATTATAATCAAATAGAAGAAACTGCTGCTCTTAAAGTAAATACAAGAGGTTCATACTTTTTAACTACAGTGATTGTAAAAAGCGTGGAAAACCGGAAAATAGAGATCGTAAAAGAAGATGTATACAATTTCGCTTATGATGTTATGCTTTCAAAGGATACAGCCCAAGGATATGTAATTACAAGAAACAAGGAGAAATACAGTGTGGTTCTCATTAAAAATGATGTTGGAAATCATAGTGACTTAAACGGTATAAGAGGAGTATATGGACTCGGACAAACTATGGTTGCCGAATTACATAAAAATCCCGAATATATGACAGTACTTAAATGGTAGTATTAAAAGGAGATTAGTTAAGTGGATAAATGGATTGATATTGATTTATTGGAAAAATACCCGGAAGCCACAGACAATATGATTAGTGAGGCTCTTGATATGTGTATGGAACAGGTAAAGAACAACTTACCCGCATTTGAAGAGCATTTTCCGGATGCAAACAGTGAGGGGAATTTTTATACACCGGGTATTAATACCGACTGGACAAGCGGTTTTTGGACAGGTGAAGTGTGGCTTTCCTATGAAAATGCAAAGAATGAGAAGGACAAAGAATTATTTGAAACAGCAGGAAAAAAACAGGTGGATTCTTTTTTAGAGAGAATAAATATAAGACATTATATAGACCATCACGATATGGGATTTCTTTATATACCTTCCTGTGTGGCAGCTTACAGCCTAATTTCTTATGAAAATGCAAAGGAGGCGGCAATAAAGGCGGCAGATCAGCTTTGCAGCAGATATCGTCCTGAAGGAAAATATATACAGGCATGGGGAGAAATGTGGGCAAGAGATAATGCCAGACTTATAATAGACTGTATGTTGAATGTGCCGCTACTCTACCGGGCAAGTGAATTGACAAAGGATGAGCATTATGCCGAGATTGCCAAAAACCATATAATTACTACAATGAAGTATATAATAAGAGATGATGATTCTACCTGGCATACGATATTCTTTGATCCGGATACCGGAGAATTTTCTCACGGCGCAACCTGTCAAGGGTATAAGGATGCCAGCGCATGGGCCAGAGGACAGGCATGGGGAATTTATGGAACTGCCATTGCCTATAAGAATACCGGAGATAAGGACTATATAAAATATTTTGAGAGAGTATCAAAGTATTTCCTAAAGCATCTGCCTACAGATCTTTGTCCATATTGGGATCTAAGTTTCGGTGACGGAGATGAAAATGAACAGCCAAGAGACTCATCATCAGCTGCAATAGCTGTATGCGGATTTTTGGAAATGAGTAAATATCTGGATGAAGAAAGCAGAGCCTACTATACTTCAGTTGCAAAGAAAATCATGTATTCTCTTATAAAGAATTATCAGGTTAAAGATAAGAGTATATCAAACGGTCAGCTTTTGCATGGAACATATGCAAAGAAAACACCTTATAATACTTGCAAAAACAGCGGAGTAGATGAGTGTGTGATTTGGGGAGATTATTTCTTTATGGAGGCTCTTACAAGACTTTCAAGACCTGATTGGAAAATGTATTGGTAAGAACAGTGACTTTTGTACTTTAATAGGAGTAGATATGATTAAACTTAAAATAGTAGGTAGTGGAGAGATAGAAAAAGCCTGTGGCTTTGAGGGAGATAATAAGGCTGAACTTGTATATTGCAGTGAATATATGGATGGAGACAGAATAGTACTTGATACGGATAAAGCCGGAAGGTACTGTGTAGTACGTTTTGAGGACAGTATGAGAGAGGCATTTATCTATATTCCCGGTAGAAGTATTGAATTTTTCATTCCTCCTGCAAATAACAGACCGAATTATTCACCGAAGAGCTTTACAGGAGCGACTCACTATATTGAAGCAAGATATGCTACCGATGAGGAGATAAGTAAAGAAAAAAACCTTGCGTTAAATGTTTATGACCAGCATGAGAATAATACATTTTATCCGCATGCCTCTGCCAATGTTGAGACCAGAGGTGAGGCGGTATTTGCGGCAAGAAATGCTGTAGACGGAATGTATGCAAACTCATCTCATGGTAAATATCCTTATCAGAGTTGGGGTATTAACAGAGATCCAAAAGCAGCTCTTACCTTAGATTTTGGAAGAGAAGTACTTGTAAATGAAATAAGGCTTACTCTTAGAGCGGATTATCCGCATGATAATTATTGGGTAAGTGCAGATATTAATTTTGATGACGGCAGCAGTGAAACGCTAAAACTTGAGAAATCCGAAAAGCCACAGTGTTTTTTGATGAAGGAAAGAAAAATAAAAAGCCTTGTGCTTGAAAATCTTATAAAGGCGGAGGGAGAATCTCCGTTCCCGGCACTTACACAAATTGAAGTATGGGGAGTTGAGGGCTTAGATTGAAGAAATTTAATATGGGTTTTAAATGTAAGAGTGGGTTGATTTTAGCCCACTCTTATTTGTAAATAATAACAATAAGTTGTATCATGGTATTATATAAAATAAAAGTTTAATCATATAATCAAAGAGGAAAATATAAATATGGAATTATTGGATTATTTAAAATGGAGAAATGATATAAGTTTATCGGTATCACATTTCAATGATATAGATAATGTAATACTGTCATATATATCTTATATGAATTTTGATGAGTTGTTTTCGGATAACGAAGGTATATACGGTATTGAAGAAGTACTGAAGACATTTTGTGAGAAATATTCTTTGGATGAAATAAAAGATAAAGGACAATTTACAGAGAGGGCACCTCTTTTACTTGAACAGATGGTAGCGGGGGAGCGATTTAGGGAGACAAGGATTGGATATTATAGAGATATTTTTGATAAAGAAAAAATAAAACAATTTTCTGCAGTAACATTTTTTCTTCCCGATAAAACTAATTATATAGCTTTTCGTGGCACTGACAGCACTATAACGGGCTGGAAAGAAGATTTTATGATGAGTTGTATGTCGGAAACGGAGGGAACAAAGGAAGCGCTTGATTATTTAAATGATGTATCAAAGCTGATTAAAGGTGATTTTATGCTTGGCGGACATTCAAAAGGTGGAAATTTTGCAATGTATGCAGCAGCTTTTTGTAATGATGAAATAAAGAAGCGTATTACTAAAATATATAATAATGACGGCCCGGGATTTAGGGAGGAGATTATTAATACAGAAGAATATAAACAGATTGTTAATAAAATATACAGTATAGTACCTCAGACATCAATAATAGGTCAATTACTTTCAAATGAGGGTGAGCAAAAGGTAGTAAAGAGCAGTGCAAAAGGTATTTTTCAGCATGATGCTATGACGTGGGAAGTAATGAGAACTGAATTTGTTGAGTCTAAACTGGATGATATGAGCAATTTTATAAATGTTTCATTGGGAACCTGGCTTGAAAAAACTGATGATGAAACGAGGGAGTCTTTGGTCTCTACAGTGTTTGCTCTGATTGAAGAGACAGAAGCAAAAACATTTAAAGAATTTGGAGGGAACTTATTAAAAAATGTCGGGATAATTATAAAGAGCCTGGCTAAACTTCCAAAGGAAAAGAGAGATGAATTGATAAGTGCATTTAGCGGTGTATTGCAGGCAGGTGGGGAAGCGGTTATTGATAATATATCCATAAGTAAAAACAAAGGATAAAACAAGTATTATAATTTTAAGTTCTCTTACTTACATTAAAATATTAAATATTGTACATGGATAGAAACATTATATTTGATATTATTCCGATAATAAAGTATACTCATTTTCGTATAGAGTAAGGGATGCATACCTGCATAAAATCATTGCGAAATATATGTATAAAAAGGAGAAATACTATGTCAAAATACAATATAAATACAATCTGTGTACAGGGCGGTTATGAGCCTAAAAACGGTGAGCCCAGAGTGCTTCCGATAGTGCAATCTACAACCTTTAAATATGAGTCTTCACAGCAGATGGGAGATTTGTTTGACTTAAAGGAGTCCGGATATTTTTATTCAAGACTTGCAAACCCAACAAATGATGCTGTAGCAAGAAAGATTTGTCAACTTGAGGGCGGTGTAGCGGCTATACTTACATCATCAGGACAAGCGGCAAACTTTTATGCGATACTTAATATAGCAGGTGCAGGGGATCATGTAATTGCTTCTTCAGCTATTTACGGAGGAACATATAACCTTATAGCCAATACAATGAAAAATATGGGTATCGAGTCTACATTTGTGGATCCTGATATTTCAGCGGAGGAACTTGCTACTAAATTTAAGCCGAATACAAAGCTTGTATTTGGCGAGACCATAGCAAATCCTGCACTTAGAATTTTGGATATTGAAAAGTTTGCAAAAGCTGCACATGAGCATGGTGTACCGCTTATAGTTGATAATACATTCCCTACACCGATATTTTGTAGACCTTTTGAATGGGGAGTTGATATTGTAACACATTCAACATCAAAGTATATGAACGGTACTGCTAATGCACTTGGCGGTGTTGTTGTAGATTCCGGAAACTTTGATTGGAGTAAGTATAAAGATAAATATAAAGGGCTCACAACTCCTGATGAAACTTACCATGGAATAGTGTATACAGAAAGTTTCGGTAAAGGGGCATATATTACAAAGATGACAACAAATCTTATGCGTGACCTCGGAGCAATTCCTTCACCTCAAAATTCATTCTATCTTGGAGTTGGACTTGAAACATTGCATTTAAGAATGCCGAGACATTTTGAGAATGCACTTGCTATTGCAAAACATCTTGAAAAACATCCTAAGATATCATGGGTATCATTCTCAGGACTTGAAAATGACAGTCAGCATGAGTTGGCTAGAAAATATCTTCCAAACGGCTCATGTGGTGTTATATCATTTGGAATAGCAGGAGGTAGAGAAGCTGCAGTTAAGTTTATGGACTCTTTGGAGCTTATTGCAATAGTTACTCATGTGGCAGATGCAAGAACCTGTGTACTTCATCCTGCATCTACAACACATAGACAGATGAATGATGATGAACTTAGAGCAGCAGGAGTATCACCTGACCTTATCAGAATGTCTGTCGGAATAGAAGATGTCCGTGACTTAATAGCTGATATAGAGCAGGCGCTGGAAAAGTAAATTCAAGGGAGTAATCTTCCAAATGATGTATAAAAATTTTAGAATAATACTTCATATATGAATACTAGGAAAGGAGGAATGCTGTTTGGTTATTTACATAGATGAATCGGGTTCAATTAATAATCATATATCGGGGAATGAATATTTTATTATTGCATTAGTCAGAGTTCTAGATAAAGATTCTATAAAAAAGTCATATAAGCGTTTTGTTTCCTCTAATTTTGATAGATTATTAATGCTTGATTGTGATAAAGTAAAGCCAGGTACAGGACAGGTAATCAAAGAGGGAGGAAAGATGTTCTTTAAAGGTAACTTTAGGGAACTTAAGGGCTCTCAATTTGATAAAGAAATGAAACAAAAATTCGTGGAGTTTTTTGTACAAAAGCATTCCTTTGAACTGTATTATATTATTATAGAGAATAAGAAGCTTACTGATAAATTTTGTGAAAATACAGCAAGAGTATTTAATTATACACTAAGGCTTGCTTTAGAATATTTTATCAATACCGGATATTTACCGAATGAAGATTGTATTCTTCAATTAGATGAGAGAAATGAAAAGACAGAATCTAAGTACTTTTTAGAAAATTACTTAAACACAGAATTATCAATGAACGGTACAACAAGTGGAAAGTTTGCTGTCCAATATTTTGACTCGGCAAATAATAACATTATACAAATAGCAGATGTTTTTGCCAATTTATATTATTCTCATATGAAAACCGGTGGTTATAAAGAGGATATTCAAAAATTAAAAGATGCAAAAATATTAAAGTGTTTATTTAAATTTCCGGTATAAATAAAGGTATTATATTGACATGGTTGATTGGATATGCTAACATGGTTATATCAACAGTAAGTCCTATTTAAGTGCCGTTTTCTAGGTAAGCGTCATGTGTTGGCGTCACTATTAGGCCATTGATTATTTTTAAGACTTAAGATCAGCTATATAGGCTGGTCTTTTTATTTTATAAATAGTGTAAAATTTGTAAATGTTTTTAAAGAAAGGAAACTATGACTACAAAAGAAAAACTAAAGAAGTATCAGGACTGGTTATTTAAATGTTCTGCATACCAAATGGCATTAAACATTATAGGAATTGATAAGCAGACAGTTGCACCAAGTGCAGGAGCTGCTTATAGAGATGAGAGATCTGCTTATTTGGCAGGAGAGCTTTTCAGCTTGGAAACAGATCCTGAAATCATAGATATATTAAAGGACTTAAAGGATGATCCGGAGGTAAATGACGAGGATAGACGTGCTATAGAGCTCTATTATAAGAAGGCGTTGGATACCGTTTGCATACCTAAGGAAGAATTTGTGGCATTTAAAAAGCTTTGCGATGAGTCATTTGATGCATGGATACTTGCAAAATCTAAGGCTGACTATTCTATATTTGAGCCATACTTGAAGAAAGTAATAGAGAGCCAAAAAAAGTTATACGGTTACAGAAGCAGCGATAAGAGTATTTATAATCAGATGCTTGATGATTATGAGCCGGGTATGGACGAAGAAAAATATGATGCGTTCTTTAATGCTTTAAAAGAGAGATTAGTTCCGCTTATCGGTAAGGTAACAAAGGCAAAGCAGATTAACGAGGATTTTCTACATCAAAGCTTTCCTATTGAAGATCAGAAAAAGTTTATGGATGATTTACTGAAGTATGTACATTTTGATCCTTCATGGGGTTATCAAAATGAATCTGAGCACCCGTTTACCTCTTGGACTTGTGAGAATGATTGTCGTACAACTACAAAATATATAGAAAATAATGTAGCTTCCGCAATACTTTCAACGGTACACGAGGTCGGACATGCATACTACGAGCACAATATAGACCCGAAGTATGACGGAATGATTTTATCAGAGGGTGTATCTTCAGGAATGCATGAGTCACAGTCACGTCTATGCGAGAACTACCTTGGACGTACTATGGCTTTTTGGAAATATAATTATCCTAAGTTACAGGCATATTTCCCTAAGCAACTTGGAGATGTAAGCCTTGAAGATTTTTATAAGGCAATCAATGTTTCAAAGCCGTCATTTGTTCGTACGGAAGCGGATGAACTTACATATCCTTTACATGTTTTGATTCGTTATGAGATAGAAAAGGGATTATTTAACGGTACTATTTCTACAGAAGGACTTGATAAGACATGGAATGCAAAGTATAAAGAGTATCTTGGTGTAGATGTACCAAATGATAAGCTTGGTATTTTACAGGATGTGCACTGGTCAGACGGAAGCTTTGGTTATTTCCCAACCTATGCACTTGGAACAGCATTTGCGGCACAGTATGTACATGCAATGAAAAAAGATCTGGATGTAGACAATTTACTGGAAAATAATAAATTTGATGTAGTAATGAATTGGTTAAAGGAAAATATTCATACATACGGTTTCCGTTATGAGGCGCCTGAGCTTATGAAGATGGTAACAGGAGAAGAATTTAATGTAAATTATTTC
This sequence comes from Lachnoanaerobaculum sanguinis, assembly GCF_033242365.1. Lineage (NCBI taxonomy): Bacteria > Bacillati > Bacillota > Clostridia > Lachnospirales > Lachnospiraceae > Lachnoanaerobaculum > Lachnoanaerobaculum sanguinis. Next base: position 37,043 of record NZ_BTHK01000020.1, on the reverse strand, counting down.
CTTGATTATATAGAAGAGAAGTATACAAAGTTATATAATTTATAGAAAAGTATTAAAGACATATCAGTTTAAACGGGTATGTCTTTTTTAGTGGGCTCATATAAAATAATCTCACAAAAGATAAAGCTTTTACAAAAATATAAATAAAAAATGATTTAAATTAATGTTTAAAAATGATATTATCGTCTATAATATGATAAAATTTATAGACAGATAGCTTTAATAAAGAAAAATTTATATAAAGTACAAGGAGAAAGATAATGAGCTATATCGGAATAGAAGAAGATATAAGACTGATCAAGGTAGTTCCAAGTGAGAGACAGCTTACATATGAAAAAATGGAGTTTTTTTGTTTTATTCATTTTACAGTAAATACTTTTACAGGAAGTGAATGGGGTGACGGAAAAGAAGATGTATCCATTTTTAATCCTACAGAGCTTGATGCAAGGCAATGGGTAAAGACTGCTAAAGATGCCGGTATGAAGGGATTGATTCTTACCTGCAAACATCACGACGGTTTTTGTCTTTGGCCGTCAAAATATACGGAACATAGTGTAAAGAATTCACCATACAAGAACGGAAACGGTGATATAGTTAGAGAAGTGTCAGAAGCATGTAAAGAATTCGGACTAAAATTCGGTGTTTATCTTTCACCGTGGGATAGAAATAACAGTAGCTATGGAAAAGGTAAGAAGTATGATGATTACTATGTAAATCAGCTTACAGAACTGTTGACAGAGTATGGAGAACTCTACACTATCTGGCTTGACGGTGCCTGTGGTGAAGGGGCTAACGGTAAGGTTCAAAAGTATGATTGGAACAGATACTATAAAGTAATGCGTGAACTACAGCCTAATGCAGTTATTTCTATTTCCGGACCTGATGTAAGATGGTGTGGAAATGAGGCAGGTGAAGTCAGAGAAAGTGAATGGAGTGTTGTTGCAAAAGATATGACAGATCCGTCAATTACAGCCGAATTAAGCCAGCATGAAGACAATGAAGAGTTTAGAGACAGACCTTTGGATGAGACTCAGTCAGATCTTGGAAGCAGAGAGCGTCTCAAAAATGAAAAAGAACTGGTGTGGTATCCGGCAGAAACAGATGTATCCATTCGTCCGGGCTGGTTTTATCATGAAGAAGAGGATGATAAAGTTCGTTCATTTGAGAATCTGAAAGACATATATTTAAAATCAGTTGGTGGAAATACAACTCTTTTATTGAATATTCCCCCTATGAAGAACGGAATAATTCATGAAAAAGATATAGCCATCTTAAAGAGATTGGGTGAGTTTATAAATGATACATTTAAAGATAACCTTTTAAAAAATGCATTGATTACGACTGTTCCGGAGCATGATTGCAGAGGTAATTCGCCTGACATGATGCGAACAGATGATTATAATACATATTTTATGAATAAAGAAGGTGAAAATAAATTACTGATTGAAATAAAATTTGATGAGTGTAAGAAACTGAATTATTTAGTTTTAAAAGAAGCAATAACCTTCAGTCAAAGAGTTGAAAAATTCAATGTGTATTTTAACGATGAGTCAGGAAATAAAATAAAAATTTTCGAAGGAACCACTATAGGATATAAGAGAATTATTGATTTAAAAGGTACTAAGACTGATAATCTTACTATAGAAATTGAAGATTCCAGGGTGGCACCGGTAATGTCTTTTGTTGGAGTATACTGATAAAATATATGAGGAGTATGAGTAATGAAAATTTTATGTAAAAATACCGGACTTTCAGAAGATAAATTAAAGACCGGTACAAGAATACTTATAGATGAATATAAACAAAGTACCGAGCAGTTGGATATTAATGTAGAATTTTGTGAAAGCGATGAACTTTCGGTAAAAAAAGAAGGAAATGCTATAAGCATTATCTGTAAAGAACTGTCTCATTATTACAGAGGGCTGACAAAGATACTTTGTAATTTATATAAAAACACATATGAAAATACGGAGAAGGCATATTTTGAAAAAAACGGTGTTATGCTTGACTGTTCAAGAAATGCTATATTTAGAGTAGAAAAAGTGAAAAGCATTATTCGAGTTCTGGCAAAACTTGGAATAAATGTGCTTATGCTCTATACGGAGGACACTTATGAGGTAGCTGATGAGCCTTATTTTGGAATATATCGAGGAAGATACACAAAAGAGGAAATCAAAGAGATAGATTCATATGCTTCTGTATTCGGGATTGAACTTGTGCCATGTATTCAGACATTGGCACATTTACATAATGCCCTAAAATGGCCGGGGAAAGAGAACATCAAGGATTCAGTGGATATACTGGAGGTAGGAAAAGAAGAAACATATATTTTTATTGAAAAATTGCTTCGTTCTGTAAAGGAGAGTTTTTCTACAAAGCGTGTACATCTTGGAATGGATGAGGCTGTTTCTCTGGGTCTTGGAAATTATCTTAAAAATAACGGATATGAAAAGAGTTCCATATTAATAAAGAGACATTGTAAAAAGGTCCTTGATATATGCAAAAAGTTGGATTTAAGCCCTATGATGTGGAGCGATATGTATATAACAGCAAACACAGGTAAGGGATACTATGACATTGAGGACAATGTTGATTGTAGCCTTTGGGAAAAGCCTGAAAAAGAAGTTGGACTTGTATATTGGGATTATTATCACAATGACGAAAAGATATATGAAAAGATGTTGAAAGTTCATATGCAAATCTCAAATAATGTGATTTTTGCGGGAGGATCATGGGTATGGAACGGAATAGCTCCAAACTACTCAAAAACTTTTGAATGTACAATATCGGCACTCCAAACATGTAAGGAGTTTAAACTGGATGAAGTACTATGTACTGCCTGGCTTGATAACGGTGCAGAGACACCTATAGATGCGGTTTTGCCGGGAGTTACTTTATTCGGTTATTTAGGCTTTCATAAAAACTATGACAGCGAAGAATTTAAAGAAGAATTCCAAAATTGTACAGGCGGATATTTAGATGACTTTATGGTGCTTGACAGATTTGATTCGCTTTTCCAAAAAGAAGAGTCAAATCAAGCTGCAGAAAATCCTTCTAAGTATCTACTTTATCAAGATCCTCTGACAGGGATATTTGATTATCATGTAAAGGAATCCGCTGTAGATACCAAGGTTTATTATGACAGCTTAAGATTAAATGTTATGGAAAGTGAAAAGCACTCTAAAAAATACTTGGAACTGTTTTCATATTATGAAAAACTGGCAGAGGTTTTGAGCATAAAAGCGGATTTAGGAGTACGCATAAAAACTTCATATGAAGCAAGTGATTTGTATACATTAAAAACTATCTGTGAAAAAGAAATTCCGGATACAATAGAAAATCTTAAAGTTATGAAAACACTCAGAGAAGACTTATGGATGAGCGATGCAAAGCCATGGGGATATGAGCTAATGGATGTAAAGCTTGGCGGAGTCATCACAAGATTAGAAAGTACAAAAAGAAGAGTTTTAAATTATTTGGATGGGAAAATACCTTGCCTTGAAGAACTTGAAGAGAAAAGATTACCGTATTTTGGGGATAAAGCAGATAAACGAGAAAATCGCTGGAGCCAAATAATCAGCGGATCGGATTTAGTGGATACAATATAAAATACGATAACAAGTTAGAGAGCAAATAAAGGGGGTAGAAATGTATAAGGTTTTATTTGCTGAGGATGAATTATTAGTAAGATTGGGTTTGCAAAATTCAATTCCATGGAGTAAATATGAAATGGAAGTTGCAGCATTGGCAGACAACGGTGTGGAAGCATACAGGCTCTTTGAAGAGATACATCCTGACATATTGATAACGGACCTTAGAATGGAAGGAATGGACGGTCTTGAACTTGTTAAAAGAGTCAGAGAAATAGATAAGGAATGTGCGATCGTAGTAATTTCCTGCCTGAATGATTTTGAAACCCTAAGGAAATTGATACCATATAATATCAATGCGTATGTACTGAAGGCAAGTATAAGTATAGATGAAGTATGTAATGTACTGGAACAGACAAAAGAATATCTTATAAGTATCGGAAGGACAGCTAAAAAGGTGATACCTGATTTAGAAAAACCTGAGGATATAATATCAAAATATCTTTTGGGAGATACCGTAATCAGTTTGGAGGATGATTTTGAAATATTCGAACATTTATTGCTGTTTAGTCTGGAGGAGGAAAATAAAGATAAGATAAATAAGCTTGCAATGGATTTTATATATGAACTGGTTAACCGTCAGATACCGGGAGAAATGTTGGTTCCTCTAAAGGACAAGGAATTCTGTGTTTTTTATAGAAGTACAGAAAAAAAGATGGATGAGAGAATAAAGAGAATCAATAATTCCATAGGTGATTTTTTGGGAGTTCGTTTTAAAATCACGCACAGCAGTCGTAGAAAAGCTGAGAATTTAAAAGACTGGTTTGATAGAGCCTATGTACAGCAGTATGAGATAAATATTGATGAAAACAGCGGTAAGGCATTGATTCAAAAGTCAATCGAGTATATGCAGGAACATTTCAGAGAAAGTTTGACCTTAACAGATATTTCACGTACTATAGGACTTTCTGTAAGCTATTTTTCGTATCTGTTTAAACAGGAAACCGGAAAAAATTATATTGAGTATCTAAATGAAATAAGGCTGCTTGCAACCATGAAAGACTTGATGAATACTGATGAGAAGGTAGTTGTGGTTGCACAAAAGAACGGATTTCAGAACTTGGAGTATTTCTCAAGATACTTTAAAAAACAGACAGGAGAGTCACCGGCAAGATGGAGAAAATTAAACCGTTAAATCGTATGAATTGGAGACAAAAGGTTTTATTGTCTATTCTCGGAAGCTTTATAATTATAATCAGCTTTATGTTCTACATCACATACCACTACTTTGTGGAAAAGGTGGAAGCCGGAAATGAAAGGCTTGTTTTATTAAACTTTGAACAGGCTGAAAAGGATCTGGAAAATATTTTAAAAAATGCGGAACTGTGTTTGAATAAATATGTAATATCGGATCTTGTCTGGGAGTTCGGATATGAATATCCAAACAGCAATATAGACGAAAGCAGATTGAAAATGAAGATTTCCGAGAGTTTTCATTCGGAAATGCTTGTAAACAGAGAAATTTCAGCTTTGGGAATATTAAAAGGAGACGGAGTTGGAATTGTTTCTTCCGCACTTGGTAAAAACCGTACCGGTGATACTGAAATATCCGGAGAAATTTTAAATGTTTTGCAAAAGGTAAAAGAAAATTATCCCTATACTACTTGGGTACCAAGCTGGGAGCTGGACATAAATGACAGAAGCCCTTTTAAAATAATGTCACAGACACCTTCTTTGGTAGGTATAAAGGCGGTAGGTGTAAATATAAACCTTGAAGAAGAGAGCTTTATTTTTGTTGCAATAAATGAAATAGATATTCAAAGTACTTATAGGGCGGTTGCCTTTAATGACAGCAGGGCTATATTGGTGGATAAAAAAGGTCAAATAATTTCAGATGTCGATAAGAGTATGCTGGGCAAGGAATATTATACAAGTACGGATACACAAAATATTGAATATCCGCTTGATTTTTACGGATGGAAATTATGTGATATGATTCCCAAAGAAGAATATTTAAAAGATGCCAATGAAATCAGAGATTTCGGTATTATTGTAATTATGCTTGCTATAGTAGCGACAGTCACTGTTGCTGTCATTTGGAGTAGAAAATATACTCAGCCGATAGAACTGCTTATGAAAAATATGCATCATATTAAAAATCAGGAGTTTAATATTGATAAACCGAAAAAACTTGGCTGGGAAGAGCTGGATAGGTTAAATGAGGAATTATATTCCACAGCACAAAGTATAAAAGCGTATATAGAAAGATTAAAACAGGTAGAAGATGAAAAAAGAAGAGAAGAGCTTATGGCTCTTCAATATCAGATGAACCCTCACTTTCTATTAAATTCACTTAACTCTATACGTTGGATGGCAATGATGACCAATAACACAATAGTTGCGGATACTTTGGTAAGGCTTGGAAAAATAATTACACCTGTACTGAGGAATCCAAGCCTAACTTGGAAAGTAAAAAACGAAGTCGAATTCTTGGAAAATTATGCGGCTATGATGCAACTTAGATATGGACATGATATGGAATATAAAATGAGTTGTAAAAAAGAATTATATGAGTTGGAATTCCCAAGATTCATATTACAACCCTTGATCGAAAATTGCTTTGTACACGGAAGCAGTCAGGAAGAGATACGTACAATAGAAGTTGTGATAGAATGTAATGATTATATGGATGTAAAGGTGATAAACAGCGGGATATTCTTAAATGAAGAAGAGCTTAGTCAAATAAGAAACAAGATAAAATCACCTCTAAAAACATCAGATCATATAGGACTTGCAAATGTATCAAAACGCTTAGGGTTGCTGTATGGGGATAAGGGCAGCATGTCTGTTGAAACAGATCCTAAATTAGGCTTGATCGTACATATACGATTTAATCAATATGTAGAAATGACAAATAAAGAAAGAGTTTAGTCATATAAAATTATTAAAAATAATAATGAAGTCTAAGACTTGACATATTTTATGGTATAAAGTGCAATAATCATAAAATATGTCAAGTTTTGTTTTTTAGAATAAAAAAACGATAAAATAGTCAATCGACAAATAATATAAAACATTTTAAGAAACTGTCTAAAATGATAATATAATTCTATCTTAGATAGAGAAAATATTTTGCTCAATAAGAAATATTTTTAACGGCCGGTACAAAATAATAATCGAAATCAAAACGAACAAATTGAACGTGAATTGATGTAGATTCAACATTGAATGCTTCATAGAAGCTACAAGGAGGGAAAAGTACATGAAAACAAGGAAATTGACGGCAATTTTAGGTGCTGTTGCATTAACAGCGTCATGTTTGGCAGGATGTGGCGGAGGAAAAGCCGATTCCGCATCGGGAAGTAAAACTGCGGCAAGCAGTCCTGAGGAAGTAAGCACAGCAGATCATGTGGATATTACTATAGGTGGATTATCTTTATCGGATTCTTCTACAGGAGCTTGGCCTACAGAAGTAATCAAGGCGGTTGAGGAAAAGTTTAACTGTACAATTACAACAAAGGCCTATGATCAGGAAAGCTTAAACCTTGATTTATCAGGTGGAAATACTTGTGATATAGTGCAGATATCGGATGGAAATATCGAAGGTGTGTTAAAAGGAAAACATGCGGTAAACCTTGTGGATTATAAGAATATCGCACCAAATATATTCTCCGACGGAATGGATTACAGAAATAAAATCATGCAGAAATTTAAAGGTGACAATGGTGAGGCACAGTACTTTGTTACACCTAGAGTTGTTTCTAAAGATTATGCAAAAAGCTACGGTTCTGTAGTTCAGTACGGTTATGTTGTACGATGGGATTTATACAAGCAGATTGGAGCACCGACAATCACTAATGATGATGAATATATCGAAGCATTGAAAAAAATGAAGGAGATTTATCCTAAGACAGAAGACGGTGCAGAAACATATGCAATGAGTGCATATAACGATGCGGACCTTCATACTTATTTCTTTAAAGGATGTCTTGGAGAGGGATATTTAAACCTTGAAGACGGACTTTATGTTCAGGATGCACAGACAAATGCACTTGTAGTTGATGTGTATGATAAGGATGAAAACGTTAAAACACCTTTCTGGTCAGGTGTAGAATTCTATAACAAACTTTATAAAGCCGGATTATTAGATCCTGATAACTTTATTACAAAGGGTGAGGATCTTACAGAAAAGTATACTAAGGGTCAGTATATCGGCGGTACTGTAAACTGGTACTTCGGAACATATAACAGCAACAATAAGGGAACTGATAAAGAGTATGTTGTTTTACCTTCAAAATTAGGATGGGTAAATGAGCAAAACAAAGCAGGATGGACAGGAAAATACTTATTTGTATCTTCTCATTCACCAAATGTTGAACGTGCTGTTATGGTGCTTGATTATTTACAGAGTGGTGAATTTGCAAGAAGCTCAGATTCAGGTGTTGAAGGACGTTGGGAGAAGGGTTCAGACGGAAAGCCACATTTAACGGAAGATACTATAAATATGAAGGTTGACGGAAGTCGTGCCGAAGAGTGGAAGATGAGTGGAATCAGCGACTCAAGAGTAGATAATCTTATCGGATGGGATTACAACAATGTTTTAGCGGACGGTGGAAGAGTTAGTCTTTGGAACGATGAAGATGTAATGAAAGACAGCCTTACAACAGCTGAGCTGGAACTTTGTGAACATTTCGGTATCTCATTACCAAGCGATCTTTTAAAGAACGGAGTTGAAAAGGGTGACAACATGGATCTTAGCAAATCGGATTCAACAATTCGTATGTGCCTTGAAACAATTCCAAAGAATATAGTACGTATTGACAGCAACTGTATTGAAATCACAAAGAATGCACTTCCAGGACTTATACAGGCAGATTCAGATGAGGCATTTGCCGCAGCTAAGGAAGCATTATTACAGCAGCTTTCCGATGCAAGCGTAAAAGAGTCTATTGATTGGTGGCAGAAGGCATGGGAGGATTCCAAGAGCGCAATAGAGAGTTTAGAGAGCAAATAAACACGAAAGGAGCATGTGTATGAACAGAAAAAGGGGATTTGTGAAAAGCGGATCAAAAGATTATAAATTGCTTTGGATGGCAATACCTTTTATCACAATAGTCTTTTTGTTTAGTTATGTTCCGATATTTGGCTGGATATATTCATTCTTTGATTATGTACCGGGAGTCAGTATTTTTGATTGTGACTTTGTAGGACTTGAGTACTTCAAACTGATTTTAAAAGATGACAATGTTTTAAGAGCTTTAAAGAACACATTTGTTTTTGCAATTATAAATATATGTTTGACACCGCTACCTATGCTCCTGGCGATTTTATTAAATGAGCTCAGAAACGGTCCTGTAAAGAAATTTGTACAGACATTTACAACACTTCCAAACTTTATAAGCTGGGTAATTATTTTCTCTCTTGCAACGGCACTTTTTGCATCAGACGGAATTATAACTATGCTTGCAGTAAAACTTGGACTTGGAGATGCTTCAAATTCATTACTGGGATCAAACGAAGCAGTATATTGGTTTCAGTCATTCCTTGTACAGTGGAAGACTTTGGGATGGAATTCAATCATTTATATGGCGGCTATTGCAGGAATTGACCAGGAGCAATATGAAGCGGCGAGAGTTGACGGTGCAGGACATTTTAAATGTGCAATTCATGTTACTTTGCCTGCGATGATGGAGACTTTTGTAGTGTTGTTTATATTAAATATCGGTAATTTTCTAAATACCGGTTATGAGCAATACCTTCTATTTAAGAACTCATTAACAGCACCTAATATTGAAGTACTTGATTTATATACATATAGAATCGGTCTTCAAAATATGGACTACTCCTATGGTGTTGCAATCAGTGTTGTGAAATCAATTGTAAGTATAACATTGGTTTTAGCGGCAAATATGGTTGCAAAGAAAATAAGAGGCAAGGCAGTTATCTAAGGGGGCATTATGAATAAGAATAAAATGAAAGTTTCAACATCAAGAAAAGTATTTTTAGTGTTTGACTATTGTCTGATGATACTGCTTGCACTTATATGTATTTATCCGTTCTGGTATGTACTTTGCTACTCATTAAGCGATACAACTGCAGCATCGGTGAATACACCGGTTTTATTACCAAGCGGTTTTACACTTAGTAACTACAAAGAAATTCTAACCTTAAAAGGATTCTTTCCGGCACTTTTAATGTCTTTGTTAAGAACTGTGGTTGGAACTATAACATCCGTATTTTGTTGCTCTTTTCTGGCATACCTTTTTACTAAGGACAAGATGCCGGGGAGAAAGATACTGTATCGCTTTGTAGTATTTACCATGTATATCAGTGGCGGTATGATTGCCACATATATTGTAATGAAGTCATATGGATTATTGAACTCATTTTGGGTATATATATTACCTTCAATGATTTCCGCCTATAATATGATTTTGATAAAAACATATATAGAGCAGCTGCCGCCTGAACTTGAAGAATCTGCAAGTTTGGACGGAGCAGGGTATATTACATGTTTTTTTAAGATTATATTTCCGCTTTGCAAACCTATAATAGCGACTGTTGTAGTGTTTGTAGCAGTTGGACAGTGGAATTCATGGTTTGATAATCATATCTATACAAGAGCAAATGAATCCCTGACAACATTACAGTATTTATTATATAATTATCTGAACGAGGCACAGAGACTTGCAGAGCAATTAAAAACAGCTTCAAGCGGAGCTGATATGACAAAGGCAATGGCAAGTATCTCACCAAAGGGAATCAGAATGACAATTACAGTATTGGCATCACTACCGATTTTTGCACTATATCCGTTTATGCAAAAATACTTCTCAAAAGGAATAATGGTAGGTGCGGTTAAAGGATAAAGAAAGGCGGGTTGAGTTTTCAACCCGTTTTTTATACCTTTTTTACCTGTCTGTTATCAATCTTATATATAGTAAGTAAATCAAAGAGCAGATTGCTGTCTTTCGGGTAGGATAAATATCTTGCCTCCCAAGCAGGAGCGAACTTTTCCTTATACTTTCTCAGACCGCCGAAGGAATAGAAACGACTTGTGAAGCTGTAAACTAAAAATGCAAGCTTCTCATTTAAAAAGCTGTGGTCATACTGACCTACATTTGAAAGAGGAGCCATTCCAAGGTCAAAGTATCTTACATTATTTTCCTTCATATGAAGAAAAATTCGTACAAAGAGATAGTCCATAATACCGTTTCTTTCCGTTTTAGGATCGTAGCGCATAAGGTCTATACTTGACTCATTATCGTTATTACATACCAAAAAGTTTGCAAATGCCTGAATCTTTCCGGAACCGTCAAGCACACAGGCAATGGGGGCAAGTGAAAGATAATCTCTGTCAAAATACCCTAAAGAAAAGCCCTTTTCCTGCCTGCCCGAAAGCCAGTCATCAGAAATATTTTTTAATTCATCCAAAAAATCATTTGAAAAAGGCGGAACCTCTACTTTAAAGGAATATCCACTGTTTTCTCCACGATTTGTGATAGCACGAAACTTTCTTCCGGCTTTTCCGGTCAGATCGAATTCATCCAGATTAACTTTTGCAGTTTCACCAAATTTCATAAAATCATAGCCGAAATTGTGAAGGAGTAAAGTGATATCCTGACTTATTTCATAAAAAAGAGGTATAAGATTTTTGTCTTCAGCGTCTTTTATAAATGAAGATACAGCTTTATTAAAATATTCACTTCTACCTATAGGATCTCCCATAACAACAGCCTTACCGTCTTCTAAGGCAAATTGAATAGCTACGAGATCTTTTTCATCTTCAGTGTAATAATAGATAAGCTTATCTCCCAAAAATGCAAGAGAAGCATTTAAGTCGGTATTATCAAAACTTTCTAAAAACACTTTATAACGAGATTTTTCAAATTTTTCTCCAAATGAAAAATGTTTATCCTTTGCCATAGATTCTACGGCAATATAAAAGAATGCAATAATCAGTAAGTATGCAAAAAGATGTAAAAAGTGAATGAAAAATCCGTTAAAAAAATGTGTTCCCATAGAAGTCTTTGAGAGAAAACCGTTATGGTGGAAGAGAAGAAAGCCCAAACTGTTTCCTCCTGTATTTCCCCTTGATACATACAAAAGAAATACAGTGATTACAAAGCTGGAAACTATATATCCTATATCTTTTATTCTGTCCTCTAAAGGATAGAAAAATGACTTTCTGTTTAAGCCGTTTCTCTCAGTATATAAAAGCATTAAAAATACAAGTATATAAAGACTGCCAAAAACAGAGTAACCGCCCAGATTGATATAAATAAGGCTAATGAGGCATAGTACAACACAAAAAGGTTTTGCAAATGCAGAATGTCTTTTTATCAATCTTCCAAGCAGGAAGAAAAGGCTTCCAAGAAGAAAACTTGGAAATTGAAAGAGCAGTTGACCTCGGATTGGATCCATTTTCCCTATAAAAGGTATGTTATGAATTTCATCAGGAAGTATTGCACTTGCCATTAGGAAAAAGCCGAAGAAATTTGCCATGAAATGAAGTATTCCACGGCGTACTATGTTTGAGAGTTTCCCGGGTAAACCAAGAAACTTGTCATTTATTTGGCCTGCCATACTTTTTATAAATAAAATCAGTCCTATAAAGAACGGAATAAAATAATAAAAAATACGGAAAAGCAAAAGCCAACTTGCAGCTTCATTATGGTTTAATGAAAGATGGAGCAGGCCTCCTATCATTATCAGATCAAAACTTCCAAGACTTCCCGGTATCATTGAAACAATACCTATACAAATGGAAATACAATATAAAGGAAGTATATTTACAAATGAAATATTGTAACCAAGTACTCTTCCTACATAGAAGAAAAATCCGGATACAAACAGCCAATCCAAAAGTGAGGTGCATATGAGAGCAAGTATTTTCTTTTTGCTCAAATTTCCGAAGTAGTCAAGCCTTTTTCTTGTAGATAGGAAAAGTAGTGCCGGAAGTATAAGCGAGGCAAGTACAAGCACAAAACTATATGTCTTTAAAGTACTATTCTTATCATGAGAAAACAGCAATAACAATGATACAAACGACAATAAAGAAAGCCCCGACATAAAGTACGGCATTACCTTTGATATGCCTTTCATTGTTTTGCCTTCCTGTTCTTCGTCGGAAAAATAGCTGTATCTAAGTCCGACATCCACAAGTCCCGCAAAGCCTATAAGATTATTTAAACTGTTTATAGTCCAACTGTTTTCAATAAGCTTAAATACAGAAATTTTCTTTCCAAGTTCTTTTGTCAGTATATAGTCATACAGCATCATAGGAGAGACTGCAAGAATACCGAAAATAAAAAGGCTAAAAATCTGTAAAACAGACAAATGACGAAGTATATCCTTTACGGCACTGAAAGAAACAGTCTTTCTCATATGGGAAAATTCTATCAGAACCAAGATAAGTATACTGACAAACAAAATGCCTTTTATAACATTTTTGTATTTTTTAAAAAAAGAGATTATCTTTTGCATTTTTTACCTCCTTGAAGAATGCAGATTACATAGTGCAACTTTGTATATAGCTTACCATTTTTGAAATAGTCTTGTTAAAGTATTTACTGTCCTTTTTTGGAATATTGTGTCCTTGGTTTTTTCTCTCTATAAACTTACTCTTAGGAAAAAGTCCGGCAATAGCCTTGCTGTGCTCCCTTTTGATCATATCATGGTCTCCGACCAATACTATGACAGGATAGTTTGACTTAGAAAAAACTTCCTTAGGAATATTCAAATCTTCACGCAAGAGTGGAGAGACTTTTGCTCTCCTTTTAAAAAAGGGGAAGATTATACCCAGAGTATTATATAAGACTTCTTCAAAATAACAAGCGTATCCCGGGAGAAATTTCAGACCTTTAAAAGTAATATTACCGCTGTTTGCCAAGATACCGGCAACTCTTTCTTTATGAAGCGCCGCATACTTTATAGCAAGGTTTGCACCGTCACTATGTCCTACCAGCAGACATTTTTTTATATCAAGATATGAAAGTAGCTCATCAAGACTGTCTGCCAGATAAGAAAAGCTTATTTTTCCCAAAATATCTCCTGATTTACCATGTCCTAAGCTGTCTACAAAAATAAGCTTATAGTACTTGCTCAAAACCCTTTGCTTTTTAAAATAACCGCTTTCCAGATTGTTTCCATGTAAGAAGACAACCGGAAAGCCTTTTCCTATGATTTCATAATGGATTCTTTCTCCGTTATTACGATAAAATTCCATATCATCACACTTTCAATATTTTATTTGTATCAAGTTCTAGCACAATGAAAATGAATTGTCAAATTAAATTTGGATAAAAGAAAATTTTCATATGTAGGGAATAGAAAATCAGATTTAAAACCGGGGGTAAAAATGGTATTATTGTATATAGTGTGTTAAATTATGTAAAGAGAAATAAAAATATTTTGTCCGGAATATGATACCACGGACTAAGTCCGTACAATGGGACAGGATAAGTATTATAATCAAATGGAGAGTGGAATATATGAGGATAAATATATATGGATATTAAGATGCATCCAGGATATGTCGCATAATTTGAAAAATAGTAATAAAATAGACTTTGTATGAAGGATGACATTTTTAAAATGTTAATATAACGGATTTTCGTATTTTATAAAACTGGAGAAAAATCAGAAATTTGCATGGCGTTTCATCAATATTACAATATTGATGCTGATCATGAAAAAATTAGATTTAGAATATTCAGCTTATTTTTTATAATAAAGTAGATATAAATATTCGATAAGGAGGACACTAATTATGTTTAATTATAGTGATAGAAAGAAAATCGTATTATTTTTCCTTCCGTTTATAGTTTTGATTTATCTATATCAAGATTTTCCAAATTTATTTTGTACAATTAGTAATAAATTAATTGTTATTAATTATTTTATTACTAATTGTACGTTGGTAATATTTTTCCAATATAGAATAAAAAGTATATCTGATAAGAATCATAAAGAAAAATTACGTAAAATTGGCTGGAGAGTATTAAATCTCACAAGTATCTTGCTATGCATGTTAATAGTTAATTCATCAAAAATTAATCTTAATTGGAACTTTGCTCAAATGATATCTGTCATATGTGGTTTAGTGTTTTTGGGTTTTTCTTTCACTTTTGAAAATTTAAAACGCAATGATGTAATAGGAATAAAAATTAAATGGACATTAGAAAGTGACGAGGTATGGGACAAAACACATAGAGCAGGAGCTGTTTTGTGGATATTGGGTGGAATTGTTTTGATTTGCAACATATTTGTAAGATCTCAAACTGGTTTTTTGATTAATATAATTATAGGCCTTTTTTTAACGATTGTTGCACCAATCTTATATTCTTATAATTTGTCTAAAAAATAAAAAATAATTAAAGAATACCTTATAATTTAAAGAATAGAATAAAATCAATTTTATACAAAGTGGATATTCCGATACACAAGAAAAGCTATAATACAAATTTTGCAGGGTATTAGATCTACAACTTTTGAGCAGTTTAAAAATAATCCTGAGGAATTTATAATTAAGGCAGCAGCTCTTATTAATGATGAGAAGGCAACTGCTATAATACAGCATATTACATATAATATTATAGAAGAATATAGTACAGATATTTTCACAGATCCTACAATAAAGGAACGTTTAGGTATTAATGCTATGAAGGTAAATAGACATCTGTATGACCATATTGTGTTTGATTCTACAAATGAAAAAAAATTTTTAACAGAAACGTATATAAGTAAAGATGTTAAAGTATATGTAAAGCTTCCGGATGGTTTTTATATTTCAACTCCGGTTGGACGATATAATCCTGATTGGGATATTGCTTTCTGTGAAGTTAGTGTAAAGCATATATATTTTGTTGCAGAAACAAAGGGAACAATGAGCTCAATGCAACTTCGTTTGATAGAGGAATCAAAGATACATTGTGCCAGGGAGCATTTTAAAGCAATTAGCAATGGCGAAGTTGTTTATGATGTAATAGATGGCTATGATTCGTTATTGAATTTGGTTAGAAAGTGATAAACGGAATAACAGATGTTTTGTATACATATTCTTGGAATTAATATTAGGAAGAAGAATGCTTTTATGGACTATTCAACATAAGGCTGCTTATGATATTTTACTTTAGACAGGTAGACTTATAGCAAATGAAAAATATTTATCGTTTGATGGTGGATTACGTTATTATTATGAATGGATTGCCGAACAGATGAAAAAACGTATCGGAATGCCGCCAAATGATGTAATATATCCTGTATGGGCATGGTACCAATGGGAAGGTGTAAGGAAATGTCCTGATATGAGGATTCATAGATATGGAGGTAAGAAGGGAACACCTGTAGTTTTGATAACTATAGATATACCTGACAATATGGTTTTACTGTCAGACTTTGATATGTGGCATGTTATATTGAATGACGGATATTTACCGTTATATGAAAAAGATGATATTGAAGATCCAAGTGAAGATGAAATATTGAAAAGCTGGGAAAATGTTTTTTGTATAGATGAAGTAACCGACTGTTGGTATGTACCGAAATCTACTCAAGCAACATTTTTGGAGTTAAAAAAAGAATGGGTTTTGAAGGTAGAGCATTTTGTTTTAGCAGGATAAATATAATTTAATGCCTGTAGTAGGAGGTATAGGTGATAACAGATAATAATAAAGTAAAATTCAATATAAAAGATAAAGAAGTCACCCTATACAAGTCACCTGATACAAATGCTCCTTTGATTGTTTTTAATACTTTTGAGGGTGACGGTGAAGGTGTATATAAAGAATTACAGAATATGGGTTGCACTTTTTTAAATCTACTTGTAGTAGGAAATATTGATTGGAACCATGATATGTCACCATGGTATATGCCTTCAATCTATTCTAAAGAAAAATCTTTTAGCGGCGGTGCAGATGAGTATCTGAGATTGCTTATAGATGATATTTTGCCAAAGGCAAAGGAGATGATAGAGGGAGAACCGGGATTTACAGGAATAACAGGATATTCGCTTGCAGGTCTTTTTGCTGTTTATGCTATGTATAAAACTGATGTATTTGACAGAGTGGCAAGTATGTCAGGCTCTCTTTGGTTTTATGACTTTATGGAATATTGTAAAAGGAATGATTGTAGGAAGTTACCTGATAAAATCTATTTTTCTCTGGGGGATAAAGAGGCAGATACACGCAATCCTATATTAAAAACTGTAGAGTATAATACAAGAGAGCTTTCAGAATATTTTAAGAACCTTGGGAGTGAGGTAATATTTGAATTAAACAAGGGTAATCATTTCACAGATACAATTCTTCGCAGTGCAAAGGGAATAAAGGCAATTTTATAGTTTTTAAAAAATAAAGAGATTTTAATTATTCAAAAATGAAAGAGAAAAAATGGGATTCGGAAGTCTAAACAAAACAGATGGATTTTCCAAACGAATGTAACGGATAATGTTTGAGTAGGAGATAGGAAGTTTAATCAGTCATGGGAAAAGTCCGGTATAATACGGTATGTTCTCTGACTGATATGATTAATAAGAAAGGAATTTGAACTATGAATGATCTTAGAGAAGATATTAATGATTTAATAAAGAAAATACCGGTGCTTATCCTTCAGTTTGGTTCGGATACATGTGGACCCTGCCATGCCATTCGGTATAAGCTGGAACAGTGGATGAGTGAGCATAAAGAGGTAGAAGCCCGATATGTAGATATAGAAAAAAACATGGAAATCAGTTCACAGATGGGCATTTTCTCCGCACCGACTGTACTGGTATATATGGACGGTCAACTTGTTGCACGAGAGAGCGGTTATTTCAGTCTGGATGCACTACTTGGAGATATTGAGCGTTATCTCGAATTGAGGAAATAAGGATGCAGAAGTTGAAGGCGTAGCATTTTGTTTTAGCAGGATAAATTTAGAAATATTATTGATATTTTGAGAATAAAAGGAAACACAAAATGGGAGAATATAAACCACTGTTTCATATGACGGACAGAATTACAAATCTTGTAGCTGCAATTAGTGAGCAGGTTGGAAGAATTACAGTACTTTCACATGGAAAGCTGAATCCACATTTAAGAAAAGAAAATAGAATAAGAACAATTCATTCTTCACTTGCTATAGAGCAAAATTCACTTTCTTTAGAACAGGTGACTGCTATACTTGATGGAAAGAGAATTCTGGGAAATCCTAATGAAATACGTGAAGTTAAGAATGCTTATGAAACATATGAGTTAATGCTTTCACTGGATCCTAATTCAGTAAAAGATTTACTCAAAGCACATCGGGTTATGATGGAAGGGTTGATTCCTGAGAATGGAACATTTAGAAGTGGTGGAGTAGGAATTTTTGATGGTGATGTTGTTGTACATATGGCGCCACCTGCTAAATTTGTACCTATGCAAATTCAAGAACTGTTCGACTGGTATAAAAATTCAGAAATGCACCCACTGATTAAAAGTGCTGTTTTTCATTATGAATTTGAGTTTATTCATCCTTTTGCGGATGGAAATGGGCGTATTGGAAGGATGTGGCACAGTTTATTACTTGGTAAATGGAATGAACTGTTTTATTGGCTGCCAATTGAAGAGTTGATACGAAGCAGACAACAAGATTATTATGATTCCCTTGGAAAGTCGGACAAAGAAGCTGACAGTTATGCTTTTGTAGAATTAATACTTGAGATTATACGTACAACTCTTGAAGAGACAGTTGTGGTTGGAGAAATGTAAGGTGTAATATGGGATTATTCGATTCATTTAAAAAGAACAAAAAATCAGTTTGGGATAAGTTTATAGAAAAATATAAGCCGGATAAGAATCTTACAAAGCCGTCAGATCATATAATAGGTGCTTGCAGCAGTGCCGGAGTAAATGAGAAGATACTTGATTTTATTAAGGAATATGGCTTTGGTAATTATGGAGACGGTATTATAAAGCTTATAGATCCGGAAAAATACATGGACAGCTTTTATAGATGGCTTGGAAAAGAAGACTATTCAAGAATTCCTTTTATGATGACAGGCTTTGGTGATTTGTTTTACTTTAGAAATCTTGGTGAGGGTGAATATGATATATCTTTTTTGGATATACATTACAGAAAGATTTTTGTAGTGGCATATACCGTGGAGGAGTTTGTAGAATATCTTGTCGACAGTGAGGTTGAAGAAGATATATTAAGGCGGAATCTTTTTGATGAGGCAAAAAAGAAGCTTGGAGTTCTGCCTTTAAATGAGATATATTACTTTGCACCTGCTTTGGTAACAGGCGGTGCGGAAGAAGTAAAATATGTAAATAAAGGTGACGCGTCCACTCATCAGTGGCTATTGTTTGAATGGTAAATTAAAATGACTTTCACATATACAAGTTTAGCCTTGTGAAATGAGAAAGTCATTTATATTTTTAATTAAAATTTATAGGAGTACTGTTTTTCGGTCTTAAAGAAATTGCGGCTCCTATAGCACCGGCATATCTTCCGAGATGATGTGTATGGATTTTTTTGCCAAGTTTTTGCGACATCAACTCTATAAAATACGGTGTGTAGCTAAGTCCGCCTGTAAGCATGATTTCACCTGAAAGACCATGCTTTTGAGAGAGGTTTATAACCTTATTGGCTACGGAATCTATTACTCCGGCAGCTATATTTTCTCTTTTTTCACCGGATCCTATATAGCTGATAACCTCTGATTCTGCAAATACTGTACACATAGAGCTTATAGACAGAGAATCACCATTGGATGCGAGAGCATAAAGTTCTTCAAAGTCTGTGCCCAGTCTGTTTGCCATGACTTCGATAAATTTACCTGTACCTGCCGCACATTTATCATTCATTAGAAAGTCTCGTACCATACCGTTTTCAAGGCTGATTATCTTTGTATCCTGACCGCCTATATCTATGACGGTCCCGTCAACTCCAAACAGTGCATAGGCACCTTTGGCATGGCAGGTTATTTCTGTTATAACTTTATCCGCATAATCTACGCAGATTCTTCCGTATCCGGTTGCGGCACAGCTCATATTTTCAGAAAGTCCGTCATCTTGTAGCCTTTGTAAAATATTTTTTGCAGTTTCCTTACTGTTCCAGCCTGTAGGTATACAAAAAGAATTGACAAGTTTTTCATCATCAAGTACTACCACCTTTGAGGCGGTGGATCCTATATCTATACCTACATAATATCTTTTATCCATTTGTTAAGTTAATCCTCTCATTATACAGCTACAGTTTCAAGGAATGCCTCAAGTCTTGTGTTTATCTGTCCGACATCGGCCTTTGAATAATCTGTTTCTATCTTCAGATAAGGTACACCTTTGGCAACTACAGCCTTTTTAACATTAAATGATTCTATAGAGAAGGTATGGCATGCCTGAAGTATTATTTCAACCACTCCATCTACCTGATATTCATCTATCATATCTGTTATAAAACCGAGTCTGCTGTCATTAGGGCTCATTACGGAGCAATTGATATTTAGATATTTTTTTGCAAGGGCTCTTGCTACAGGTAGAGTGGTATCTACCTTTTCAATCTTTTCTCTGTTTGTACTGCAATTGTCAAATGCAACTACATCCGCACCAAGCTCCTCCAAAACTTTGATTGTTTTATCTCGTACGCCGCCGTTTGGACATCCTGTTATCAATATTCTCGGTTTTCTTGCGACCTTACCCTTATAATTTGCCTCCCAATCGCCCTTTACTTCATCAATTCTTTGCCTTATCTGCTTACAACGCTCTTCCATAC
Source organism: Lachnoanaerobaculum sanguinis (assembly GCF_033242365.1). Classification (NCBI taxonomy): domain Bacteria; kingdom Bacillati; phylum Bacillota; class Clostridia; order Lachnospirales; family Lachnospiraceae; genus Lachnoanaerobaculum; species Lachnoanaerobaculum sanguinis. The sequence continues at coordinate 16,716 of NZ_BTHK01000020.1, read as the reverse complement.
TTGGTATAAAACTAAGTGTATCAAGTTTTGTGCCGATTTCATATCCTGAGATAGGAGATGGATTGAGTTTTCCAAGTTCAAGATATTCAAGTACCAGATCTCTTTCGGAATTTTTTAATAATATTGCTTTTTTAACATCTTCTTCGGTAATTGTTACACCATAAAAGTCTTCAAGCTTTTTCCAAAATTTATGTATTTCAGCCTCCCACATATTAAGGGCAATTTCATCTCTTGAAGACGGAAGTTGCATAACATAGGTTTCCTTCAAATCATTCATAAGCTCAAACATTTTCTTTTTTCCGTCACAGGTGGTTTCACCTACTATAAAGTCGGAAAAATAAAAATATGGGCAGGTATCGGTAAGAGCAAAACCATAACTTGCCTTTATCAAAGGACAAAGATTTGATGGAAGATGCGCTTCTGCAGCACTTATAGGTTCTTCACTGGTTGCACAAAGCGATACGGGTATGGCTCCCGCAGCTATAATCAGCTCTGTGGGAACAAATGAGCAATAAGTTCCGACAATTTTTCCGCCATTGTCTTTGTGCTCCTTCATTTTTATAAAGCCGGCTTTTCTTGCATCTGTAAAAGACTCGAAGTTATCCGGAAGTCGTAACATAATGAAATCCTCCTAATTTATAAAATATCACTATTTCAATAAAATATATAGGTAAATTATATAAAAAATAGGCTAAATCCTCAATATATCTAGTGATTTGATTTTTCAATATGTGAATGGCATTATTCGATTTAATGAATAAATACGAATATATTTAGAGCAAATATAAAAAAGCCGGCAAAATCCGGCTTAAATCAAGTTTATTATTACTTATGGCTTATTATTTCTTTTACCCAGTCAGAAAGATTTTCTTCCTGCTCTTTTGTATCGGTTGTTATAACAAACTCCTGTCCACGGGAGGCGGTTTTTAATATTGATGAATCACCTTTGATAACAGGATGAGTATGACCTTGCCAAGAAATAGCAATACCTTTCTCTGCAAAGAATGAAGGCAATTGCCACACACTTCTGCGTGGCTGATCTTTTTGCGTAAGTACCAGAGAATCATCATAATGAAATGTAGAGCATTTCTTTGAAATATATATACGGTTATTGGTATAGAAAGGTTCTATACTATGTGGGTGCCAATTGTACTTGCTTGCAATTTCTTTGTCATCTTTTATAACTTCACCAATTTCCATATACCCGTAGATTATATGGCGGATAGGAGCACCCTTTATGTAGGATAACTTTCCATTTTTAATCTCAGTTTGTCTAAACATTCCATAAAAAAGAAAAATATCACCGACATCAACGCATGATTTATCAAGATGTGTTGCAGCTACTCCCCATTGTCCAAATGCCGGAACCCAGTCAACAGGTCTATTATCAATATCTTCATATATATCAGGATCCAGATGACAGGTAGGATAACTTTCAAAATCAAAATCCGGATGAAGCCGCGTTATAATATCTCTATAGTTTTGTCCTTTATACTGTATATCTTCGTATTTTTTCTTGCTTTTTCGATCGGGTATAGGGAGTGATAGTAAAGTACCGTCAGGAAGTATTGGACTTGCCACTCTTCCGGATTCGCTATCCATTCCCTTTCTACTCAATATTACTTTCATGTCGTCCCTCCTTGTGATATAATTTTAACATATACAATAAATAAAAACAAAGCATTTATAAACTTTAGGAAGATATATAATGAATCGAGGACAATAATTTGAAGAAGTACTTACTGCCTATACTGATGTTTTCTATATTTGAAACAATTGCTGTCGTGCTTTGGTTGGCATTGGATAATTTATTTTATTTTTTTAATTTCAGTTATATAGGAATATCAATATCATTTGGTATTTTTTTGTTTGTAAAAGAATATAAGTATGCAAGAAGAGTGGTACAATTGCTTGTAGGGCTTTATATACTTATATATTTGGGAATCATAAAGAATGAAAATATGCAAATAGAAGGTTTTTGGTACTATCTTTTTACAGGAGTTTTTGAGGCTGCAACTATTCACTATGTGGTGGCAAAGATATTTGGGCCGATCATATTTGGAAGAGGATGGTGTGGATATGCATGTTGGACGGCAATGATACTGGATTTTTTGCCATATAAGATTCATAAGCATGAAAGAAAAAATATTGAATGGATAAGATATATAGTGTTTTTACTTTCATTAGGTTTTGTTGCAACACTCTTTATTGCAAAGGTAAAGCATCTTGATAGAATTATGTTCGTTTCATTTATAATAGGTAATTTAGTCTACTATATAGTAGGTATAGCACTTGCCTATATATTTGAAGATAACAGAGCATTTTGCAAATATATCTGCCCGATAACAGTTTTTCTAAAGCCTATGAGTTATTTCTCTTTGGTCAGAATAAAATGTGATACAGGTAAATGCATTTCCTGTAATAAATGTAAAAAGGTATGTCCTATGGATGTTGATATGACGGACAATTCAAGAAAAAGAAAAAATGGCACAGAGTGTATTCTATGTATGGAATGTGTCAGGAGTTGTCCTAAGGATGCATTGTAAGTACAAATGAGGTATGATATGAAAAACGGTATAAGATTTCACAGCATATATTATAGATGGATATTGTTTATATTCATCTTTGCCACCATGGTAATTTATTTCATAGGTGAAGGCAAAGATATGTATTTTGAAGAGCATTTATTTAATTCAAAAAACCTCTGTACAATACTGAATATTGTATGGCTTGTAATGTTTGTTGTTTTTTCATTTGTGGTGACAAAATGTGTTATTTCAAAGGACGGTATTTATTTAAAAAAGATAGATTTGACGGTTCCATGGGAGGATATATCAAATATTACATATACATGGATAAACGAATTTAGCTTATATCAACATGAATGCTCATTTTATAATGTAAAAACCATGGTAATTTATAGACATGATTATAAGCCCATATGTATTACGAATATTTCAGTACTGTCTTTATTTGCCGTTAAGTGCTTTTCACCACGTACCAAAGTGGATATAGTATTTCCGGTACTTACTACATTATTTAATGTGGTCTTGAATGTAGGTGTATTGTATATAGGATATACTACAAAACTACTTACTATCAGGGTAAAACCTGAGTTGTTTCTTACTCTTTTGGCATTATACTGTATAAAGTCTATTATATTTCCTATCGTGATGTTAAAAATAACAAACATGAAATATGGAAATTATTTAAGGCATGAAAACTTGAGTAAGGGTAGAAACCCAAATGTAATACATATATAAAGACACAAAAACTCTCAAACCGGTTTTGCCGGAATGAGAGTTTTTCTTTACAATACTTTTCTTTATATTACTTCTTTGGATAGAATCCGCTTGGATTCTCGTCAAGCTTGATAAGTATATTCTTCATCTGTGTATAGTGATCAAGGATTACCTTATGTGTTTCTCTACCGATACCTGATGTCTTATATCCTCCAAACGGAGCTCCTGCAGGGATTGCATTATAGGTATTTACCCAAACTCTACCTGTTTCAATACTTCTTGAAACACGGAATGCACGGTTAAGATCCTTGGTCCAAACACCGCCGCCAAGACCGTATACGCTTTCATTGGCATATTTGATTACTTCATCTTCAGTCTTAAACTTTATGATAACTGCTACAGGTCCGAATATTTCTTCCTGTGCAGCATAAGAATCATTGGTTACATTTGTTATAAGTGTAGGCTTGTAGAATGATCCGTTTGCAAGCTCACCTTCTGTATAGCGTGAACCACCACATGCAATAGTAGCACCGTCGGCTACGGCTCTGTCTACACATGCCTGAATCTTTGCTACCTGACCTTCATTTATCTGTGAACCCATCTGAGTATTAATATCAAGAGGATTTCCTACAACAATCTTGTTAAACTGATCTACAGCTCTCTTTACAAACTCATCATAGATACCTTCCTGTACAAAAACTCTTGAACCTGCACAGCAAACCTGGCCCTGATTAAAGAGGATACCAAGCTGAACACCGTCAATGGCAAGGTCAAGATCACAGTCGTCAAAGAATATATTTGCTGATTTTCCACCAAGCTCAAGTGTTGCCGGTATAAGTTTTTCAGCTGCAGCCTTTGCTACTGAATAGCCTATCTCGGTAGAACCTGTGAAGGCAAGCTTTCTAAATCCGTTGTGATCGAGGATATACTGTCCGGACTTGCTTCCTGCGCCTGAGATAACATTAAATACACCCTTAGGAATAATATCCTTTACAAGTTTTGCAAGCTCAAGTATTGAAAGAGGAGTAGAAGAGCTGCTCTTTAATACTGTACAGCATCCTGATGCAAGTACAGGTGCAAGCTTCCATGCCGCCATAAGGAACGGGAAGTTCCATGGAACTATCTGTCCAACTACACCGATAGGCTCTCTGAATACAAGAGAGAGTGTCTTTGAATCCAGGAAGTTTGAAGTATCTTCCTCTGTACGAATAGCGGAAGCAAAATATCTGAAATGATCTGCCGCAAATGGTATATCTACATTTAATGTCTCACGAAGAGGCTTACCGTTGTCAAGACTCTCGATATAAGCAAGATCCTCTTTGTTTGCGTCTATAACATCAGCAATCTTTAAAAGAATCTCAGCTCTCTTTATCTTGTCGAGGTTCTTCCAAGAATCAAAAGCTGCCCAAGCAGCGTTTACAGCATCATCTACATCTTCTTTAGTAGCCTCGGCTACACTTGCGATTTTTTCTTTGGTAGCAGGAGAGTATGTATCAAAAAACTTACCGTCTTTTGAATCTCTAAACTCACCATTTATAAAAAGTCCATATTTTTCGTCCGGTTTCTTTGCCATAATTAAATTACTCCTTTCGAGTTGTTAATCTATAGTAAAATACTATAGATTGATTCTAGCATAAAAGAAAATAAATTGCTATATTTTTCTAAAAAGTAGATAATTTAACAATAAGATTACAGATTTCAACTGCCTATGGTTACAATTATTACATCTAAAACGATTATAATACCGATTTATTCGTCTTGTTTTTATTTAGAAACATAGTGGATTGATAAATTTTATTCACAAGACATTGTAAAAAATAATTATAATATGGTACTTATGAATGGATATTCTTCAAAAGTACGACAAATTTTCTATATCTGTTTAATGTTTTGTAACTAGTAATTTTTTTCAAAGTATCGTATAGTTGTGAAAGAGTTTTTCAACGGAGGAAGATATGCAAAAGAAATATGTTTTAGGAGTAATGACACTGTCAGCATGTATTATACTGACACAGGTAATACCTGCCTTTGCAGGAATAATAGGACACAGTTCGGCAAGTTATAAGGCCGCGCAGACAGAAAGTGTAGTACAAACTACAGATTTTACATTTTTAAGCACAGATATGTATACATATCAAAAGATGGAAAGTGATATAAATCTATTTAAGCAAAAGTACGAGGGGGTTACATCGGATTCAATAGGTACAACACCTGATGGAAGAAATATATACAGAATAGTAATAGGAAACAAAGATGCTTCAAAAAAGATTCTTGTAATAGGAGCAATTCATGCCAGAGAATATATTACAGCTTCAGTAGTAATGCGTCAGGTAAAGGAAATGCTTGATAAGAGAGCGGAAGGAGATAAGAGTCTGGACGCAGTATGTATACAATATATTCCTATGTTAAATCCTGATGGAGTAGCGATTTCACAAAGCGGTATGGCAGGACTTAATAAAGAAGAGTCAAAGAAGAAATTACAGGAGATAATTGACAGCTGGTCAGAATGGGGACTTAAAGAAAATCAGGATAAGTATAACTGGTTTTTAAATAAATGGAAGAATAATTTAAACGGTGTTGATATCAACCACAACTTCCCGACTCAGGGATGGAATCAAAGAGCCGACAGTAGGAAAAAACCTTCAAATGAATATTATAAGGGAGCAAGTGCAGGTTCTGAAAGTGAGACACAGGATCTTATAAAACTTGTAAATAATGAGAATTTTTCGGCTGTACTTAACTATCATACACAAGGACAGATTATTTATTGGTCAAATCAACATGCATCTGCAGAAGTTTTGGCAAAGGATAAAGCGATGGCTGATATAGTGGCGTCTCATACAGGATACAGACTTGTGGCACCGGAAGCTGACGGATCAAAATTCGGTACAGGCTTTAAGGATTGGCTTGATTGGGAGAAGGGTATTCCAAGTGTTACTGTTGAGGTAGGAATAGGAACTTCACCTGTACCTGAAGCACAGATAGAGACTATTTGGCAACAAAATGCGGGCGTTTTACCTGATATTGTAAAATATATTATTGGAAAATAAAGAAAAAGCCTTTAGGTAGATAGTATACCTAAGGGCTTTTGTTATTAATAATTCCAGTTTATAAGCAAATATATCAGTGATGAACCGAACATATCGGCCATTGCATGCATCAAAAAGAACGGTAAAAGATTCTTTATTACTTTCTTGTACATGAAATAATAGAATAGTCCATATACCACACCTATTACCAATGACCAAAGAAGACCTTGATAGGTGTGGAATGATACTCTGACCAAGGTTGAAAATGCAAGTACATACCATTTATGTTCATCTTTTACAGAGGTCAAAAGACCGAGAAAGAAAAATTCTTCATAAAATCCGTTTAAAAAAGCATATCCGATTGCAAGCGGTGAAAGTGCCAGGAATTTATTTAATGCTTCCATCGGATTTATGTCTTGAAGCAATGAAGGATCAAAATAGTTGTAGTCGCCGCTCACTGTAGTGACAAGGTCACCAAAGAGTCCCATAATTGAAAAAAGAACCGGTACCCAAATAATTACAGACCAATGTAATTTTATTTTCAACTGTTTAAAATCAAAGTTTCTGATAAGTAAGTACAGCAACGCAATAATTAAAAGAATAGACTGTAATGTAAAATTTCCGGTATAGGCCGCACCGTCTGAGGCAATATCCATAGATTCCGCTGAATCTTGTATAGCCTGTGGATCAGACTGAAGTAATCCTATAAATATTTGTGTCGATGTTATGATAAATATACCGAACATAATACAGGTAACAATAAGGATATCAAACCATCTCAAATACTTAAGCTTTTCTTTCGGTCTGATTTTTTCTAAAAAATTCATTTTTATATCTCTCTTTCTTCTATATAATATATTTCTAAAGCAAGAATATTTGCTTGAACATTTGGTGCCTAGAATAATATAAACTATATATATGAAAAATCAATGTATAAAATAAATGAAATTTTTGAAATTTTAGGATACAATATAAAAAAGGAGGATGATGATACATGAAATTAAAAAGACTTAGAGATATCTTTCTTATGTTTATGGCAGGTGCATTCCTTGGATGGATTTATGAAGTACTGGTTGGACTCTTGGAAACGCATGTCGGATATGTAAATCGTGGATTTTTATTCGGTCCGTATTTGCCGATTTACGGTTTTGGAGGAATAATATTAATAACACTTTTGATGCCGATAAGAAATAAGAAAATACATTTGGGAAGACTAAGTATATCTTTTGTTTTGGTATTTTTGTCAACTATGCTTATAACTACAATACTTGAACTTATCGGTAGCTATTTTATGGAGCTTATAATGGGTGACTGGTTGTGGGACTACAGCAATTATTTCTGTAATTTTGAAGGAAGGATTGCTCTGTGGAGCAGTGTGAAATTCGGACTTGGAGGACTGATAATAATATACCTGATAGAACCTGTAATCAGATTTTGTATTGAAAAATCAAATCAAAAAAATGTAAATATATTTACTGTAATACTTGGTATTATATTTATTGTGGATTTGGGACTTAGACCTTTTTTGGGAAGCAACTTTATAGGGAAATAACTTTTAGGAGGTAGACAATGGATAGAGTTCCTTTTTTAAGTATGGTATTTATGGTTATATCCTGTATAGCCGGATTTGCAATTCCAATTATACTCTTTATTTATTTCAGAAAGAAGAAGCGTGCGGATATATCTCCGTTTTTTATAGGCGGTATTGTATTTGTTGTATTTGTAATGTTTCTTGAAAGCTCGGTTCACAGAGCTGTTTTTGCTTTACCGTTTGGCGAGACTATAAAAAATAATGTAATACTTTACGCACTGTACGGTGGACTTATGGCTGCAATATTTGAAGAAACGGGAAGATTTGTTGCATTCAAATTTATTCTCGGGAAGAATAAAGATAAAAATATAAATGCATGTATGTATGGAGCCGGGCATGGAGGTTTTGAGGCCGCATCTGTTTTGGGATTGACTATGATAGGCAGTCTGGCTCTTTCGGTTTCAATAAACAGTGGACTTATATCAACTATTTTGGACAATGTAGGAGGAAATGATCTTACACAGCTTAAAGACACTGTAAACACCTTGACCATGTCACCGTCATATGTATTTTTACTTGGTATAGTTGAGAGAATATTTGCAGTGATATTACAGATATCACTTTCGGTTCTTGTATGGTCAAGTGTTAAGGGGAAAAGATATTTATTTATTGCTGCACTTTTGATTCATTTTGTGGCGGATACTTTGATAGTTATATTAAACGGATTTCATGTACCTCTGATATTTGTAGAACTTATCTTTGGTGTGGTTTCAATAATAGTTGCGTTATTTTCACGAAAGATATATGTAGAAGAAAGTTAAGATGTGTTTTTTAAAATGCTATGATATAATTATAAAGTTAAAATAAATAATAGCGATCGAAAGGAGAATGACTATGAGGAATACAATGAATAATACAATAAGTGGAACTATAAACTACAGAGGCATAGTTGTTCGCTGTCTATTATTCTAAACTTTTTTATTAGAGAATGAACGATAAAGCCTTTGAAACAGAAGAAAACAGAGGTTTTTATTTTGATACAATTAAATGGAAAATACGCACAGGCGTATATTATGTGTGATGAAACTATGGAAAAGTCCATGGTGGAAGAAGTGGCAAAGTCTCAGGTGAAAATGATTTGTGATAATGAAGTATCACAGGGAGCAAAGATTAGGGTAATGCCTGATGTTCATCCGGGAAAGGTAGGACCTATAGGCCTTACAATGACTGTGGGAAAAAAGATTTTACCTTCTTTAGTGGGAATAGATATCGGTTGCGGCATGCTTTCGGTAAAACTCGGAAAAATAAGAAATGATTTTTTGAAGCTTGATACCGTAATCAGAGATAATGTTCCGGTCGGATTTGCTGTAAGAAAAGATATACATGCATATGCCGACAGAATTGATTTAAGTAATCTTAAATGTTTTTCACATATAAGATCTGAAAAAGCATTGCTTAGTCTTGGTACTTTAGGTGGTGGAAATCATTTTATTGAGCTGGATACAGCAAAGAACGGTGAAGTTTTTCTTATAGTGCATACAGGTAGCAGACATCTTGGAAAAGAAGTGGCTGAGTACTATATGAAAGCGGGACAGGATGAACTGAAAGACAAAGGTATAAATGATATTCCTTTTGAAATGACCTACCTTAGCGGTAATTTGATGGAAGATTACTTACATGATTTAAAAATCGTGGAAGAGTATGCGATATTAAACAGAAAAATAATTGCTGCTGAGATTATAAAAAAGATGAAGTGGAAGGCAATAGAAGAAATTTCATGTTCTCACAATTATGTGGATTTTTCAGGAAATCAGCCTATATTAAGAAAGGGTGCTATTTCATCGAAGTTGGATGAAAAGGTAATAATTCCTATAAATATGAAGGAAGGTGTTTTACTTGGCAGGGGACTTGGAAACGAAGAATGGAATAATTCGGCACCGCATGGGAGCGGAAGAGTACTTTCAAGAGGAGAAGTAAATTCTTCGCATACGGTTTCCGAGTTCAAAAAAGAGATGAAGGGTATCTATACAAGCTGCATAAGTAAGGATACTTTGGACGAAGCACCTTTTGCATATAGAGGAATTGACTATATAAAAGAAGTTATAAAAGATACCGTAGAGGTGGAAAATGTTCTTACTCCTATATATAACTATAAGGGAGGGGACAGAAAATGATTCTACAAATAAGTGCCGGTATGGGCCCGGTGGAATGTCAAAGAGCTGTGTTCGGTATATGTAAAGCTTTAATGAAGGAAATTCCGTCTTTAGAGATTTTAAGTTATGTGGACGGAGAGGAAAAAGAAACTTTTTATTCAGTGATGCTTTCATCCGATGAGGATTTGTCATATCTTGAAGGTACCATGCTTTGGATTTGTAAAAGTCGCTATAGGCCTGAGCATAAAAGAAAGAACTGGTTTGTGGATGTAAGTCTTATTCCTGAAACAGTTAATGTAGATGATAATTTCTCTGAAGCGGATATAATAGTAGAGAAATTTCATGCAAGCGGACCGGGAGGTCAAAATGTAAACAAGGTGGAAACAGGAGTAAGAGTTATACATGTGCCTACAGGAATAAGGATAAGTTCAACAAGAGAACGAAGTCAGCTTATGAATAAAAAGGATGCTCTTAGAAAACTTGCAATTGTTTTGAAAAATAAGAATACTTCGCAAATTGAACAAAGTAAGAACAATGCATGGAGTAAGCATACCGAGATAGTAAGAGGCAATCCGATAAGAGTATATGAGGGTGAAAAATTTAGACTAAAAAAATAAACTTGAGGTAATATTATGGGTGATGGAGAAAATTACAATGTAGAAGAAGATATCAGTATAATCAAAGAGACTGTAGATAGTGAGAATAAAAGTATGGAAAAATATCCGTGGCTAATATCAATACTTTATTTTTTGGTATTGTATGGGTGGATCGGTTTTGTTATTTACGGAATGAAGTACTTTAATTTAAATAAATGGCTATCTATAGGGTTTAATATAGTATTTCTTATTGCGTTTATAACACTTCTGACAGTTCAAATCAGTAGAGCGTTGACTGAGATAAGAAGTGGGAATATAGACTATTGTATAAACGGCTTTTTATTTTTTAAATATACCATTTTGCCTTCTACATTGTTTTTTATTTTTCTGGCACTTGTTATATTTCTAGGTGGACTAAGTATTTCACTTATAGCCTTTATTTTACCTGCAACGCTTTTTCTTGCGCCGTTTATACTTATGGCGGCTTTTATACTTTCACCGATAATGTTGGCAATCTCTTTTATAGCCGCTTTACCTGGATTTGTTTTGGCAGTAGGTACTGTAATTATCGGTAGAAAACAAAAAGAGATGAAACTTGGTAGCTGCGTTTTACATATACTCCTGCAGTTTGTCCCGGTGGCTGATTTGATAGATGCGTTATATATTTCGATACATTATTGGAACAGGGCAAAGAAATTGGCTGTAATTACAGCCGTTTCTACCGGCATATTTATAGCTGTAAGTATTATTTTATATATAATATGTTAAGAAATAATAATTATTAAAAGGAGATATAGTGATATGGAAAATGATTTTATATTAGAAAAAGACCGTATTATAAATGAGGAATCTACACAAAAGCATTTTCCTTGGATTTTAGGTATAATATATAATATAGTGGTTTACAGATGGGCGTATGTTATTATATCTCAGTTAAATACTACAGTAAAAAAAGAATTTGAAATTTTACCTCATATAGTATATCTTTTCTTACTTTTAATACCGCTTATATTGCAAATCATAAGCGTGAATAAGGCTATAAAAAGGAATGATATAAATTATTGTATTGACGGAGCTCTTTTTTACGGATATGCAATGTTTCCGATTTCATTATTGTGTGCAATATGTATTTTTGGTGTAGCTGTGGGCGAAATATTTATGTTGATTGCATGTATGGTAGTACCGGCAATGATCTTTTTCGTACCGTTTATTGCAATACCCTGTATTATATTTTTGATGATACTACTATTGCTGTACTATGTTTTATTGTCACCGGGAATGTTGGCGGCCGGTTATCTGGTCCGCTGTTATAAAGATGAATATGGTTTAAGTAACAACAAATATAACAGACATAAGGTTTTTCGATTCATACCCGGGGTAAATTTAATCGATATTTTGTATATTTCAAATAAATACAGAGACAGAGGAAAATTACAAGCCGTAATTATATCAGTTTCCATAATACTGATGCTTCTGGTAATTGTTGCAGCCATAATAATTAGAATAGTATAGGTATATAAATGAAATCAAAGAAAATTTTTAAAATCATTGCTGCAGGTATATTGCTTGCAGCAATGATTTTACTGATATTTATAAGACATTATCATAGAAGCACTTCTGTAAAGAGACCTAAGGATGCTTATAAAAGGCATATAGAACAGTTTAAGAGCAGTGTTGATATGGATAAAGACGGAATTGATGATCAGAGTGATATATTAAACAGTGCTCTTTTGTATATACAGACAAAACCGAAGTATGAGAGCAGATACTATATAGGTGGGACACCAAATGACGGTTATGGTGTTTGTACGGATGTCGTAGCTGCGGCACTTTTCGGTGCAGGATATGATTTACAAAAACTTGTGGATAAGGATATACATGAACATCCGGAAAATTATGACATACAATCACCTGATGAAAATATTGATTATCGCAGAGTAAGAAATCTTCAGGTGTATTTTAAAAACAATACAAAAAGTCTTACTACAGATCTTTCCGAGATAGAAGAGTGGCAGGGTGGAGATATTGTTATTTTCAAAAAGCATATCGGAATAGTATCCGACAGAAGAGATAAAAATGGAATTCCATATATTATTCATCACGGCAGTAAATATCAAAGAGCATATGAACAAAAATATCTGAAAAGTAAGGCTGATGAAATAGTCGGTCACTACAGATGGGAATTGAAAAGAGAAAATTAAGTTGACACTATGGATGAGATAAGAGAGGTCGATAATAAAATTATCGGATTGAAAGATAGCGAAGTGCAACAAAGAATTGCATTGGGTCTTACAAATAAATTAAATATGGGAACCGATAAAACAACTATGGAAATAGTATTGTCAAATGTATGTACATACTTTAACCTGATATTTTTAATAATTTCCATAGTACTGATTATGGTAGGTTCGTTTAGGAATCTTACATTCCTACCTGTTATTATCGGAAATACACTTATAGGTATAGTACAAGAGTTGCGTGCAAAAAAGACACTTGATACGATGAAATTTTTAAGTGCTCCTCACAGTGACGTGATAAGAGACGGAGAACTTCAAAATATATTGTCTGAGGAGTTGGTAAAAGATGATATTATTCTTCTGAAAGCCGGCAAGCAAATCTGTGCGGACGCCATTGTTATATCCGGAAGTATTCAGGTTAATGAATCTTTGCTTACAGGTGAGTCTGATGAAATTGAAAAAGCTGTAGGCAGTAAGCTTTTATCGGGAAGTTTTGTAGTATCCGGAGAATGCTATGCAAAACTTGAGAAAGTGGGAGATGAGTCATATATTTCAAAACTCAGTACACAAGCAAAAACTATGAAAAGTAAAGAACAATCGGAGATGATAAGGCATATCAATTTGATTGTTAAGGCTGTAGGTATTGTAATCATACCTATAGGTGCGGTTTTATTTTTACAAAGCTTTTATGTAAACGGGGATACTCTTAGAAAAAGTGTAACTTCAACAGTTGCCGCCGTACTGGGGATGATTCCTGAGGGATTGTATTTGCTGACCACAGTTGCGCTTGCCCTAAGTACTATGAAACTTGCAACAAAAAAAGTACTGCTTCATGATATGAAAAGTATTGAGACTTTGGCAAGAGTTGATGTGCTCTGTGTTGATAAAACAGGTACTATTACAGAACCTGATATGAAAGTGGAAGATGTGTTCTTATGTAAAGGTGCAAACAGTTCTATAGATTATTCGGATTTTGAAAAATTATTGTTTTCATATGCCCTTGCTTCAAAAGATAATAATGCAACCATGCAGGCTTTAAAAGAATATGCAAATAATAAAGGAATTAAAGGAGCTGTAGGTGCTCCTGTAAAGGTACTACCTTTTTCTTCATCTCTTAAATACGGAAGTATTACATTTGAAGAGGGATGCTACATTCTTGGTGCTCCGGAAATTATTTTAAAAGATAATTTTATATCTTTTGAAAATGAGATTTTAGCCTATACCGAAAAAGGAAGTAGGGTTTTACTTTTTGCAAAGTATGACGGAAGTGATATTGAAGACGGTATCAAAGGAAAAGTAACTCCTATATGTTTTATAGCTTTTGCAAATCCCATTCGTGAGAATGCTGTAGATACATTTAATTATTTTAAGTCTCAAGGTGTAAGTATAAAGGTTATCTCGGGAGATAATCCTTTAACCGTTTCGCAAATTGCCTCTCGGGCAGGAATTGAAAATTCCGAAAATTATATTGATGCAACTTTGCTTGATACAGATAAAAAGATACAGGAGGCAATATCTTTTTATACGGTTTTCGGTCGTGTTACACCTAAACAAAAGCAAAAGCTTGTAAAAGCCTTACAGGCAGACGGTCATACTGTTGCCATGACAGGCGACGGTGTAAATGATATTTTGGCGATGAAGGATGCGGACTGCAGTGTAGCAATGGCATCAGGAAGTGAAGCCGCCACTCATGCCGCACAGGTTGTACTACTTGATTCGGACTTTGCACATATGCCAGATCTGGTATATGAGGGTAGAAGAGTTGTCAATAATATAGAGCGTTCTGCAAGCCTGTTTTTGGTGAAAAATATTTTCTCATTGCTTTTAGCTGTATTATCTGCAGTTTTTATGTTTACATATCCGCTGGAGCCTGCTCAGATTTCCTTTGTAAGCATGTTTACAATAGGGATACCGGGATTTTTGTTGGCTCTTGAACCGAATAAGAATAGGATAAAGGGAAGTTTTATTAAAAATGTGCTTATAAAAGCATTGCCCGGCGGTTTGACAGATGTTATAGCGGTATTTGCACTTGTAGTATTTGGAGAGATTTTTGAAATATCCACAGACAGTATCGGAACTGTTGCGACCATGGTTATGTCGGTAGTAGGATTTATGATTTTGATCAAGATAAGCTATCCGCTTGATCTGAGAAAATATATAATAATATTTTTAAATGTTGCAGGTCTCATATTTACAGGTATATTCCTTAGAAAGTTGTTTGCACTTACAGACCTTTCAGGTATAAGTATTCTTCTTATGTTCACTTTTGGTTTTGCTGCGGAATCTTTATTTAGAAATATGACGGTTTTGGTAGAAAAAAATCAAATATTACTTGAAAAAATAAGAATAAAACTTGAACAAAAGAAAAAATAAGATATAGTATAAGTAGTAAGTGAAAACTTTGTTTTATGGAGTTGGTTATGAGAGAGTATAGTCCGCTTTTTAACATGAGCGATAGAATGATAAATTTATTGACTGAGATAAGTGAAGAAGTCGGAAGGGTCGGAGTTGTCTTTTCCGGTAAGATGAATCCGCTTATTCGTAAAGAAAACATAATTAAAAAAGTATATGCCTCTTTGGCAATGGAAGAAAGTGATATTTCATTTGAACAGATAAGAGGCTTTATATATGGAGAAAATTTTATTGATAATCATAAGGATATGAGAGTTGTAAAAAATCTCTATGAAGCGTATGATATGTCATTTAAATTGAATCCATATTCGATAAATGATTTGTTCTTTGCACAAAAGATGATACTGAGCGGTTTTGCTATAGAGTCAACTGAGTTTAGAGAAGATAAGGCGGAAAACAACGACAGCGGAATATTTGAAAGTAATACAATTCCTTCAAGATTTATTCCGGGAGCTGTAAGGGATATATTTGAATGGTACAAAAGAGCGGAGCTGCATCCTGTAATAAAATGTGCAATAGTATATCATGAATTTGAACTTTTACAGCCTTTTGCGGCAGGGAACGGACCTCTTTCAAGGTTATGGCTGGATCTTTTGCTTTGTAAGTGGAAGGATATTTTCTTTTGTATGTCTGTTGAGAATGAACTTTATAACAGGATACAGGAATATAAGGAGCTTACATACAGTATAGGAAGACCGGGAGAAAGTAATAAATTTATAGAATTTATTCTTGAGACAATCCTTTTTGCATTAAAGAAAGCGCAGATAGTAGAGAAAACATCGGTTTGGAGGGTGGAATCCGATGTTGATTATACAAAAGAAGAATGTATAAAGCAGGAAAAGTCTTTAGGTAGCGGTATTACAGGCAGTGCTGAAAAGACGGTTGGAAAAGAAGTATCAGGAGGCAGTAAAAATACTGCTGTTAGTACAAACAACCCGGCAAGTGAGAATACATTTGCAAAAAAGCTTGTAAATGTACTTGGTAATGAAGTGCTTACAACAAATGAGATAATGCTTAGACTTGGCATGACACATAAGCCTACTTTCAGAAAAAATTATCTCAATCCGGCAATAGAGATGGGCTTGGTAGAAATGACCGTACCGGGTAAGCCCAGAAGCAGATATCAGAAATATAGAAAGATATCATAGTCGCGATATATAGAATAAGATGATTGAATACAGACCAAGATAATAAAGTACAGACTATGATAAAAATAAAAATATCAAGATATACGCATAGCGACTAAGATATCAAAGAACAGACTATGATAAAGTCGATATTAAAATCGGTGTTTTATAAATATAGTTTTATTTGTGGTATACCAAGACTTTATATATGGCTTATAAGCGTGTAATTTATCGTGTAATTTATTTGAAATACATATGTCAAGCATAAATGATTATGTCCCAAAATAATTAATTTATAAGCCCCCACAAAGGGGCTTTTATTATGCGCTTTTTACGTCGTCTTCAATTCTGTGTGGCTGTGAATGTGCAAATTTATTAAAGGCCTCTAA
>NZ_BTHK01000019.1:0-58358 GCF_033242365.1 Lachnoanaerobaculum sanguinis | reverse complement strand
GTCTTTCTCTTGTATTTTAATACTACGACATTCTGTCCCGGATTTAATGTTCCTGTCAACGGTCTGCCGTTTGTAAGATCCGGCTCCGCATACTCATAATTAGCCACACCTGTAAGTGTTGTAGGCGGTGTTACAGTATATGGATCTCTAAAGCCGTGAACGCTGTCTGTATCGGCCACATTTCCGCTTCCGTCATCAAGCGGTATCGGATTGCCTGCCATATCTACATATTTTACTTTCAATGTAGAATTACTTGCCACAAGCGCTGCATTTGCTGTTTTCTTATCATCACTTGGTGTAAGTGTTACGCTTGTTTCAAATACAGGATTGCTTCCCTGAGTTCCGTCAGCAAAGTCATTTCCTATTATTAGTGATGTAGATGTAACACGGTTTGTACTTATTGTATCTCCTACTCCCGGTGTTATCACTACTTTGTATGTTCCTGCTCTTGAAATGTTGTCAAAAGCGTAGTCTCCGTTTGCATTGGCTGTGGTAGTCATCGGATTACCTGATTCATCAAGTACCGGATTACCGCTTGCATCATAAAGACTTACCGTTCTTCCTGCTGCAGGTACGTCATCATCAGTTGTAAGATATGTACCGTTTCCGCTTCCGCCTGCAGGTGGAACATCATAGTAGATCTTACCGCTGATCTTATACTTCTTTGGTACTACGACATTGCTGAGTGCCTCAAATGCACCTGTATAGTTGTCTCCGGAAAATCCCGCAAAGGTATTTACCGCTTTGTTTGTAGCATCAAGAGGAGTGGTATCAGGCATCTTTGCTCTGAATGTAATATCATCCGATGAACCGCTTGCCAGTGTATATCCCGGCTTCATTTTTATTCTGAACATAGTAACCGCTGACCAGTCTGAAACTGATGAAGACCATGTAGCGCCTGCATAGTTGGCAGCTATATTTCCTTCTGTAACAGGGGTTGTACTGTATTCATATGTATAGTTCGGATTAGGATCAAGAGGACCTGTAAGTCCAAGTCTGTATGTTGAACCTCTATTAGCATAATTACCCTGCTGATCCGGTGCTATTGCCTTATCACCCACATGTGGCAGGATATCAAAGAATGTAAATCCGCTAACTCCTGTTATAGAGTTATTGAAAATGTTTAACTTATAGTCTACTATCTGCTCACTGTCAGGTGTTGTAAGCGATGAATATTGAGCAACACTTGAATCCGCTCTCTTTGATCTCTTTGTAAGGATCAACTCTAACGGAGGTGAGTAAAGATATGTAGCCTTTTTGCTACTAAACTTCTCTGTTGTGTTTCCGTCATTATCAAGGTCAAGTACATCTTCGTACTTACCGAGTACTTCATTAGAAGTAGCTTCTTCATTATTATCCCATGACAAATATGTGTCGATAGTATTCTGACCGCCTGCCATATTTCTTGTAGTCTTAAATTTTGTATTGAAATATACATTATTATATCTGTCATTTCCCTCAGGAATATTTATATCCGGAAGATCCCATATATAAGCTGTCTTTCCTGTATTCTTGAAGTTATACTCAACTCTGTAGTTACTCATAACATCAGGTGTAAGTTCAGGAGTATAGCCTGTACTGGTATATATGCCCTTAAACTCAAGTGCAGGATCTGCAAGTACGAAGAACTTAGGATTTTTTATTTTTCTACCACCCGGTGGTAAAAAGTATTGGAATCTTACATTGTCGGTCATATTGAACTCTTCGTTCAGATACTTTGTTCCAAGATTCTGATTTTGTGTATCATGCTCATACTCTGCCGCAAAAGCCTTTGTCCAGGTAGCATAGTCAGTTCCGCTGGCTGTCCATGTTCTTCCGGCACCGTTATCTCCGGTTACTGTTACACCATTTCTTGTCTGAATATAACTGCTTGCACTGTTTGGCTTTGCCGCCAACTCTGCTTTTGCAGTATTATATGCATTTTCTTCAAAGCGGAATCTATATCTTATATCCACAACTCTTCCTGTAGGAGCCTGAATCTCTATAGGATTTGTAAACCTAAGCTCTATCTTCTTATAGAATTTAGGAGTCGGAAGTCTGACCTCATCTGCAGTACTTGTGATTTGAATATTTGTAGCAATTACTTCCTCACTACCGTCATCCTTTATACCTATAAGCTTGTTGTTTGAAAGAGCTGCAAGCTGTGTATTATCAAGTGCCGGTATAGTCTGTATAGTTCCTGAGGCATCTACAACTTTACCTGTAGGATTAAGAGTTCTTATCTGATATCCCACAAGTTCCATATCTGTAACCGGTGTATCGACTACAGAACTTACTCTTGTATGATATGCTCCCATAGTAGGATACTCTTCAGGATTACCTACATACCAGTTCCAGTTAAATCCCATGTTATAAACATGCTCTGTCTTATCTCTGTCTGTAAAAGTAAATCTCCACGGACTGATACTTTTATATGCAGAGATACCTCTATCAGCTGCCGGAACTCTGGGGAAAGACCAATATCTTACAGAACTCTTTGACTTCTCAATAGATGCTGTATCCAGTGAGCCGTCATCGTTTACATACTGCCAAGTAATAGGAAATTCCACTGTCACAGGAGACGCCTGTGTACCTACAGTCTGATTATTATATCTGATATTGAAACCGTCATTGGTATAGTTTAAGTTACTTTGAAACTCTACATCCTTACTTATAGTATGGTTTGCTGCATTATATGTCCAACTGCTGTTTCTGGTATCTGTAGTATCAAAGTTTTCATTTGCAGGAAGCTGTACAGTAACTCTTGTCTTTCTTCTGTCACCACCTACAATCTTTGTCTCCGTACCATGATATGTACCTGCTGCCGGCCAATTTGTTCTTCTGGTATTAAACTGAATAAATGTAGATAAATCATTTGCCAGAGTTGTACTGTTTTGTAAACTGCTTGTACCCTCTGCATAGTAGTAATCTCTTCTGATATTGTTGTTTTCATCTGTATATCCTACCGGATATGTCTTTGCAGAAAAGGTATTATTGGTACTCTCAAGCAAAGTATCATTTGCATCATATACCTGATAAGGGATAACATAGGTCTCATCATTTGCCAATGAACGATCTTTTAATGTTCCCTTAAAAGGTACTGTCTGTGTAGTACCGCCTCCAAGTGTTATAAACTTTAGTTTAACCTTGTGAAACTCACTGTCTGAGCTGTCAATGCTCAAAAAGTTGCTTGCCGGTCTGTTTATCCATGTAGAAATATTACTTGAGCTTATGTACGGGAATACTTTCTTTGGAATATAAAGCACTCCATATGCTCCCGGGATACTTCTTGTAATAGATGATATCGTAATATTTGCATAGAACGAAACCTCTTCTCCTACGTAGAAATCACTGTTTCCTCTGCTGTTGACAACATTTCTGTCGTATGTAACCTCCGCCATAATATCCGGATCATTTACTATGCCGGGCGGACCCGCATAAGCTGTAAAGAATTCACTCATTGACAGAAAAACCATTACAAATGATAAAAGAGCGGCCAACAGTCGCTTTCTAAAATTATTCATTATTCCTCCTATATAATTATAATTTAGTAAAAATATTAAAACTGTAAAATTGTTGAGCCTTCTTTTTGATGGCTCCGCTATTCATATCCTGTTCAATACTTTACCATTTATGTGTGCATTTCATAACTACCTCCCCTTACTCTACAATCAAAATGTCGCTTAAGACTTTTCAAAGGGCTTTGAAAACACTTAGGTTTATCATGTTTTCCATATCATTAAAGCTCTCCGATATCTTCTTAAATCATCCATTTATCAACAGTGCTCGACTATCATAGCATATGTTTTATAAAAAATCATTAATAAATTTATACAGTTTTTTAAAAAACAATAACACATTTTAAATGTAAAATTTAAAATATTTAAACGGTCTTAAAGCTGAAAAAAGCCGGGATTATTTTATCCCGACTCTGATATTATTCTATGTTTTTATACTATCTAAAGTGCAATGTATCGTGTTTTTCCTTAGCTATAAGGTTAAATATGAATGCCGCTGCCGGTATAATTCCCTGCTTAAATATTATAGCAAAGTCCACACTGTAAGCTCCATATGCTGCAGCCGCTATAATACAAAAAAGTGACAAAAGTATCATTTCTTTATTTTTCCTTATCATACCGAAGATAATACCCAAACCCAAAAAACCGTTATACAGGCCCTGATTTGCAGCCATGGTTGCTGTCTGAGAAACAAAATCCGCAGTCATATTCGGATCGATTTTCGTTCCGGACTGCTGCCAGAAAAACATTTCCAAAACCATTATTCCAAAACATTCAATTGCCGCCAATACAGCTAAAATCTTTGCCGCTTTTAACATAAATCCTCCTATACAATATTTTTGAGTTTTTTATTTTATATATATTAATGTAATAACACTGTATGCCACTAAAGCTGTTATCATAAACAATGATATAAATGCCGATATAAAGTTCTCTTCGTCTTCACTTTTTACAAGCGGCTTTATCTGTAGCGGCACCGGAAATCCTGTCGGACACATAAAGTATAATAATACTCCGGCTTTAAATATATTATCCGCCATATATGTCGGGAAGAAAATAAAAAATCCTATAATTATAACTACACATCCGCATATCCTTATTATACCAAGCTTCAAAAGCGGAAGCAGTAGAGATTTTTCCATCTTCAACTCATAACCCAATGTAAAGAGGATTATTCCGGTAATCGGTGTAATCACCATATCTATTGTAGATGTATAAACACTTCCAAGTTCGCTGTTCATCAAATGGCCTTGAACACCTGTCATATTGGAGACTATTCCGAATATAACCGCCAGCATAAACGGACTTAAGATTATTCTCTTTAATAATACCCTTATATCAGCTTTTTCTGAAAGATCCCTCGTAACAAGTATAGGAAGCAATCCGAAGTTTATTAAAATACCTGCCACATCAAAGGTTAATATATTTACCGCATTCGACTTTGCCACCATGCTTAGGTATAGAGGCAATGCTACATTTCCACCTTCACAGGTAAGTAAGAGGAATGGCGAAATCTTTGCATATTTTCCTCCTTTACCCACAATAAGCTTTCCTACTATATATATTATTATCCATAATGCATCCACATATATTATCTGTGGTACAAAGCTTTCTGAAATCTTTGATTCTGCAAGTACATGATATACCAGTAATGGAAACAATATATTAAATACTATTTTCTTGGCCCCTTCATTTTGTTCCGGCTTTATCCACGAATACTTTCGGGATAAAAATCCCAAAAACATCATAAAGAAAACCGGAAATAATACTTCAACAGCTTTCATTAAAACTCCTTCTATCGTTTTACTGTTAAATTCTGCTCAGCCTGTCAGTCATCAAAGTATATATATCTATTCCGTTTTCAAAAGTTGTCTTTATAATATTTGCAATTTCATTTGTATATCCCGGTGCAACTATTATTATAGCCTCAAGTTTTCTCTTCCTTGCCTCATCCGGTGAAATAATCGGAATATGTGATGCCGGTGCATATTTTCCCTGCTTAAAAGGTGCGGAATCTATTATACAGTCTACATAATCTGCAATACCTGTGGTTGCACAGAGGGTAAATCCCTGATGTGACGCTCCCCATATTGCTATTTTACTCGCTTTTGCATATTTTTTTACAGTTTCAAGCACCTCTGTTGCAATATCGTTTTTCTTTGAAATGATACCGCAAATATCCGGAAGTTTTCTTTTCTTTACAATCATTGATATGGTGTCTCTATTTACCATTTCTTTTTCAAGTACTTCAAATCCGCATATATTTAAAAGATGTGTAAGACTTTCAAAGCTGTAATAAGCTATATGATCAGGAATTATTTCATAGAAACTGTTTTGCTCCATGATATATTCAAAGCTTGGCACCGTAATGAGTCCATAACCCTCATCACATAGATTATTATATATTGCTTTTAAATATGTTCTAGGATGCGGCTGATGCTCAAGGAAGTTAAAAGACATAAAAGCATCAAAAGGACCGTTCTTAAATATATGATCTTCACTCTCCGGGAAATCCTCATCCACTCTGAGTCCTGCTTCTTTTGCAATCTGTACAAGATCCTTTTTGTGCTCGGTGCCGTACCCTTCCACCGGAAAGTCTGAGAGCATGCCGAGGAATTCTCCTCTGCCGCAGCCTACCTCTATTATCTTCTTTCCTTCCAATGATGCAAACTCTATAAAATGTTTATACTGGCTTTTTCTTAGGCCTTCCATTGTTGTGGAATAGCCGCCGGCTCTTATAACATCTCTATAATAATAAACCGCATCATTTTTTAACTGCACAAGACCGCAATCCTCACAGACACATAGTGATACTTCTATACCGCTGTCTTTATCAAGCTCTTCCTTTGTCGGAATATCCTGTGCACTTGCCGGCATATTTTCTATTTTCATAAGTTCATGTAATGAACCTTTACAACTGATACATTTTTTCAAAAATATTCTCCTCTATAGCTTTTAATCTTTGATATCGCACATATCCATGATACCGCCGTCAAAGCCGTAAACTTCTTTAAAGCCGATTTCCTTTAATAAACCGATACTCGGATTTAAAAAAGGTGTGCCCTCACTTGCAGCCTCTCTTTTTTCAACTATGATATTGCTGTTGCTTTTCAATATCCTCTTCATATCCTTTACATAGTCCATAAGCCGCTTATTATCTTCACCTGCTATATTGAACACATAATTCCCGTTTAAATTCTTCGTTGAAAGCAGGTAAATCGCATTACAAAGGTCTTTAATATATATATAATTCCAAGACTGTAAACATTCCCCGGTATGTACATCAATATTTTCTCTAAAATTATTGATACAGGAAGATATTAAAGAGGTCTCATGATCTCCTTTTCCAAACACTGAGAAAATACGCATATGCGCATATTCTATGCCTAAATTATCTCCAAGTTTTTTAAGCTCTTTTTTTAATTCGAGCTTTGCCTTGCCATACTCCGACTTTGGTGAGCAGGATGAGTTTTCATACTGTAAAGGTATTTGTTTGATGTCAAAATCCTTACCGTATACTTTTTGTATATCTTCCAGAGTCTGTCCGTATTCTGCCTGAGATCCTGCAAAGAGCATTCTTTTTGCATTCTTCTCCTTACATACTTTCATAAGCCTTTTTGCGAAATCTATATTATCAGACTGAACGGCTTTATCCATTCTTCCTGTCTTGCCTATTCCGCCCCACGCCAGATGTATGCATATATCAAAATCTGTATCCAGTTTTTCTATATCCTTCATATCAAGAACTATAAGCTTGAATTTGTTGTTTACTTCATACTTTAAAAGCTCATCTTTGCCCCTTGCGTTTTCTCTGATTAAAGCAAGCACTTCTTCGTCTTTTGAAAGGAAGTATTCCACCAAATGTCTCCCCAAAAACGAAGCCGCTCCTGTGATAAGTACTCTCATAGTTTACTCCGGCATCCTCGGTACTATCATATTCTCGTCCATTTCCTCATCTGAAAGGAAAGGCACCAAATCTTCAAGCGGAGGACTCACCATTCTTCCGTCAGGCATTTGCTTACCTGATGACTTAGGTTCAAAGTTTTGATCCGTAGTTACAAAGGCCTCACAGATTACAGGTCCCTCGACTTTAAACGTATTTTTAACTGCATCCGCAATTTCCGAATTTGTCTTTGCACTGATATATTTTATACCGTAAGCATTTGCTATTTTTTCCATACTTGGGAATGAGAGGTCTCCACTGTCAGGTCCGATTCCAACCAAAGGCTTGTCACCAAAAAACTTATTTTGAGTCTGTCTGATACTGTGATATCCTTCATTATTAATTAGGAATATTTTTATATCCGCATTATGATGCACTATTGTCTGCAACTCCTGCAAATTCATCTGTATACTTCCGTCACCTGTAATAAGTATCAGCTCTTTATCAAATCTCTTTCCGTCAAGATTTGCCATATATGCTCCTATTGCGGCCGGCAAATCATATCCCATAGATGCCACTGCAGAGTTTGATATAAATCTTTGGCCTTTTTTTATAATGTATGAATGTCCGCCAACCACACAGGCAGATCCGTTTCCTACCACTGTAATCTGATTTTCTTTTGCCCTGTCACCTATCTCTTTTATAAAGGCATATACATTAGCTTTTTTACTGTCATCCTTTTCAAGGAATTCTTTCCTGCACACCGGATATTTCTTTAACCAATACTTAACCGTTTCATTCCAGCTCATTCCTTTAAGACCTTCACCGCCTTCAAATACAGGCGTCTTTTGCTCTTTTAATACATCTATAAGCTGTCGCATAAATACCTTACAGTCTGCATGAACAGGTATATCAATATGTACGGTAGGCTTTTTTAATTCTTCTTTATCAATATCATTTACTATGGTAAAGGCCTCTCTTGCCCAGCCTTTATAGTTAAATCCCACCTGTCTGAGGCTCAGTCTTGATCCTACCGACAATAAAAGGTCCGAGTTTTGCACAGTAAAGTTTCCCGGTCTGTCTCCGAAATTTCCCGGTCTTCCGGCGTATAGGGGATGGTCTACTTCTATACAGTCCTCCGAGTTCCACCCTACCACAACCGGAATATTTAAAAGTTCTGCCAGCTCCATGAACTCTTTATGTGCATTTCCTATTCTGATACCGTTTCCGGCATTAAATACAGGTCTCTTGGCTTTTCTTATCCTGTCAATAATTTCTATAAGCAAATCCCTTGATAAAGGTTTCGGCTCATTACCGAGGTCTAACTTTGTTCTGTCATCAACATCAACCTTATATGGTGAGGGCTTTGCCCAACCGTCACCACCTGACTCATAATTTCCGATATCAAAACCGATCAGTTCATCTTCTTCTATAAAACTTCCCTGTACATCAAGCGGTATATCAAGCCAAACCGGTCCCGGTCTGCCATGTGTTGCAAGATAGGCACATTTTTCAACCAGATACCTGATTCTCATAGGTTCCGTTATCATTTCACTGTACTTACTCATACACTCTATTGATTTACAAATATCAAACTCCTGATCTCCCATAGCTCTGATGCCTGTTCGTGAGTATCTGGCAGTCCAATCATATCTTACCTGTCCTGAAATAACAAACATCGGTATCGAATCAAGCCATGCACCAAGCACGCCTGTTATTGCATTTGTTCCCCCCGGACCTGTGGTAACACATAGCACCGCCATTTGGTTATTTATTCTTGCATATGCCTCAGCCGCCATTGCACAGGCCTGTTCGTGGTGATTATATGTAATGGTAAGCCCCTCCTGATGTCCCAGTCCGTCATTCAGATGCATTGCTCCTCCGCCTGTCACACTGAAGCCATGGCTTATTCCAAGTTCTACAAGTCTTTTAGCAATATAATTGCTCAATTTAATTTTCATAGTATTCTCCCTGAATTCTAAGTACTTAAATTTTATATCAAGTCAAAATCACGACCAAAATATTTATAAAATATCAATTCGATTATACCATAAGATTTATAAGTATTATAGCTTTTCACAAAGCCTTTTGATTTTATTACAAATTTTATCCGTTCTTTTCAATTCACAAATGGAAATTCTCCTGAAATCTCTTTCTTTTTTCTTACAGTTTCTTACCATTATATTTATTCCCTTTTCAATCGAAAAAATATTGCTATAATGATAGAACAAGCTACAAAAATGTAGTTTGAATATATTGATGGAAAATGAGGTCAGTTATGTTTAAGAAAACTATATCTATGCTATTGCTTACTGCCACTATTTCCATGACTGTTGCTGTACCCGGCTATGCTGCCATGAAAATTACAGACGCTAACTCCTTTAAATGGAGTCAGACAGGCAGTGAGTGGAAAGTTGTTGATGGTTCAGGTAAACCCGCTACAGGCTTTATCAGTTACAATGATCAGACTTATTTTTTAGATAAGAACGGCATCATGAAGACAGGTTGGATTAAGTCTTCAGGCTCTTGGTATTACTTAAATGACAATGGAACATTAGCTGTGGATCAGTGGATTGACAATTACTATGTGGACTCCACCGGTAAAATGACCAAAATACAGTAGGATAAAGATAAAGAGGCATTGATTTATTCAATGCCTCTTAGTGGTTTTACAGCTTTACAATATTCTTTGATTTTATTTTTTAGAATCGGTACTACATCTTCTTCAAACCACGGATTTTTCTTCAGCCATATCATATTCCTTGGTGAAGGATGTACTATAGGTAAATACTTCGGTAAGTATTCATTATATGCTTTTACGGTCTCTGTCAGATTGGACTTTTCTTTATCGCCCAAATAGTATTTCTGAGCGTATTGTCCTATTAGAATAATTAGATCAACTTTAGATAATTCTTTTAATATTTTTGGATGCCACTTGGCTGCAAAATCTTTTCTTGGAGGTAAATCTCCGCTTTTACCTTTTCCCGGATAATAAAAGTCCATCGGTACAATGGCGAAGATATCAGATTCATAAAAAGTCTTTTCATCTACCCCCATCCATTCTCTTAGCCTGTCACCGCTTTTATCAAACCAGTACTTTCCGGCCTCCTGTGCTTTGATTCCCGGAGCCTGACCTACAATCATTACTCTGGCATTCTCAGGTGCCGAAAACAGCGGCTCTATTCCGGCTTTTGTAAACTTTTCATTTTCCTTGTCCGACATTATCTCATCAAATATCTTTTGAACATTTCCTGAAAACATAAGTCTCCTTATCCACATTTAAAAATGACTATCAACATTTGTCTTGCAGTGCATATACTCCCGTACACATCTTCATATATGATATGCCATAAAATAGAGATTTTCAAACTGAAAATAAATTCGTAATTCTAAAAAAAATACAGATTGATATTCTACATTATTATTGACATCAATTTTGTTTTAAAGTATAATTTTTCAAGTATGCGGGTGTGGTGGAATTGGCAGACACGCAAGATTTAGGTTCTTGTGGGCGACCGTGCAGGTTCAAGTCCTGTCACCCGCAGTAAAGCTGTTACTTATGTAGCAGCTTTTTTAATATTGTAAATTTCTTATATTTTTCTTTATACCGACTAAAACATTTGACTAAACTATCCTGTATTAATTATAATTATAATAAAAAAGATAGAGGATAGCATACAAAAATAACTAATTGCAATCCTGAAACGGGAGTTTCTTATGGCGTTTTTGGATCATTACAGAGCCACCAAAACATTATCTTATAATCAGAGATTTTTGCTCATCTCTACAGTACCTATTTATTTTATGGTTTTTGCATTGATTTTTTCCCCGGTAGATGAAATCTTACCGGGATTATGGCAGATAATCATACAACCCGACCTTTTGATTACAGATTATATTGTTGTCGGAGGAATAGGTGCGGCATTTTTTAATGCAGGAACGCTCACACTTATTTTACTTTTCCTTTTACACCATTTTAAGGTAGAGTTTGACAGACATATTGTAGTGAGTTCCTACCTTATTTTCGGTTTCTCACTCTTTGGCAAGAACGTGGTAAATATATGGCTGATACTCTTCGGCTTCTTTATTTATTCCAGACTGCATGGATATTCACTTAAGAAATATATCTATTACGGCTTATACGGAACCAGCCTTTCACCTGCAATTACTTTGGTAATGCAGACCTTGCATAGTAATCCTGTAATTGAAATCATTATTGCAAGTATTACCGGACTTCTTATAGGATATGTATTGCTTCCTATATCCATTCATGTAAAATCTTCACATAAGGGATATTCTCTTTACAATGTAGGATTTTCATCAGGTATTATAGCTACAGTGCTTGTATCCATATTCCGCTCTTTCGGTATAGATATTGAAACAAGACTTATCTGGGACAGATCACATACTCCGCTTTTTGCGGTTGCACTGTTTGTACTGTTTTCATATATGATTATACTTGCAATAATACTTGACGGCAAAAAATTAATACCTTCATACTTTAATCTTCTAAAAGAAACCGGAGTGCATGGAACTTATAAACACGAATATTCAGATGCCGTATATATCTTTAATATGGCTGCAAACGGAATAATTGCTACTTTATTTGTCTTGTTTACAAAAGGTGATTTAAACGGACCTACTATCGGATCTATATTTACAATAGTAGGATTTTCTCCGGCAGGTAAGCATATGAGAAATATCCTACCTGTAATGGTGGGTGTATGCTTCTCGGCATTCTTAAAACAATGGTATATTAACGATCCGGCACCTACACTTACCCTCCTTCTTTCCACCACTCTGGCGCCTATTGCAGGAGAGTTCGGTATTATAGCAGGGCTTATAGCAGGTTTTATACATTCATCGGTAGCTTTAAATGTAGGTATTGTTTATAAGGGATTGAATCTTTACAATAACGGCTTTGCAGGCGGTATCGTAGCTATTTTCATGGTTCCTGTCATAGAGTCGATTATTGAAAAAAGAAAAAATGATAAAGAAAAAAAATTAAATAAATCGTAGTTATTAAGTATAGGCTTTAGTTTATAATAAATTTATTATAAATTAAAAGCCTATAAATTTTAGACAGGAGTAAATATGGAAAATATAACTGATGATATGATTCAAAATCTTTCACCATGGAATGACGGTATAAAACCCGGAGATATTACAAAAACCGTAAAAGAATCGGCATGTGAACAGGCCTATCAAGTCAGTCCAAGGTATTTAAATGCGGCAGGCAGACTTTTTGGAGGAGATCTGCTCTCATGGATAGATCTTACAGGCGCTCTTGCAGCAAAGAGACATTGCAATATGCCTGTTTCCACAGTTGCCATAGATAATATACATTTTGCCAAGCCCTTGCATCTTGGCGATATTGCCATTCTTATTTCCAATGTAACTCATGTAGGTAACAGCACCATGGAAGTCAGAGTAAACAGCTATGTTGAGGATCTTGCCACCGGCCACAGATCGCTTGTAAATACGGCATATCTGGTGTATGTGGCATTAAAAGATGAAAAACCTTCAAGAGTACCGAGACTTATACCTGAAACCGATATAGAAAAACGTGAATGGTTTGCAGGTGAAAAAAGAAACGAAATAAGAAAATCCCGTAGAAAAGAGGGAATATAATGCAAAATTATATAAGAAGCATAGGTTTCTCAATGTATAAAAAGAAGACGGAAGTCAGGGAACTTCTGGATAAGATTCAGAGAGAAAATATAGCATCCGCAAAGATTATAGTCACTACTGAAAAAGAAAGACTCTGGGAGATACGAAAGAATATCTCTCCTTCACTCGGACTTTGTATATTCGGTTATCTCGAAAATCTGGGTATCTTTGTCAGAGAAGGTTATTTTCCCTATATCAAAGATACTGCTGTCAGTTCTACTGCCAAATGCAGCATTGAAAGACATATAGACAGTACCTTTTATTCAGGTATGATTGATGATAACAGACTCGGTATGTCTTTGATATTCAGACTTTCAAACAGTTTTGACTATCTGGACAATATAAGTACAAGAATAAAGTCAACCGTTCTTTACGGATTCTGCGCAGACGGAAAAATATTATTACCGATAAAAAAGACCTTGGCACAGATGGAAATCTCAAAGCAGAAACTTATGAACAGAAATATGCTTATAGAAGCAGCAAAACTGGGTGATGAAGCCGCTATA
Organism: Lachnoanaerobaculum sanguinis; assembly: GCF_033242365.1. Classification (NCBI taxonomy): domain Bacteria; kingdom Bacillati; phylum Bacillota; class Clostridia; order Lachnospirales; family Lachnospiraceae; genus Lachnoanaerobaculum; species Lachnoanaerobaculum sanguinis. The sequence goes on along the minus strand of NZ_BTHK01000019.1, from coordinate 44,802 downwards.
GATACTCTATCCACCGATGATTTGATTACATACACCACTTTAAATACAAGAATACAAAATGAAGACCTCTACAGTATAGTGGATACTCTCTTTATGCCCTTCGGTATGGAAACCGATATGTACAGTATTATAGGCAATATTTTGGATATAAGTCAGGAAGAAAATTCCATTACCGGAGAAAGTGTTTTGCTTCTTAAAATAGAATCCGGTGATATTATATTTACGGTAGCTATAAAAAAGGATGATTTACAAGGCGAAGCCCGAATAGGACGACGTTTTAAAGGCAATGTATGGTTGCATGGTAAAATAAATATTTAAACAAAAAAGGACTCCTTCGAGAGTCCCTTTTTTATACGCAGGTATTATAGATTACCTAGTACCATCCCTGATACATCACTGTATAACCGATATAATACCCTTTGTTTTATTTTAAATTACTCGATGATAGATGCAACTCTACCTGAACCTACTGTTCTACCACCCTCACGGATAGCGAATCTAAGACCCTGCTCACAAGCAACAGGATGGATAAGCTCGATAGTCATCTCTACGTTGTCACCAGGCATGCACATTTCTGTACCTGCAGGAAGGTTACAAACACCTGTAATATCTGTTGTTCTGAAGTAGAACTGTGGACGATAGTTGTTGAAGAATGGTGTATGACGTCCACCCTCGTCCTTTGTAAGAACGTAAACCTGAGCTGTAAACTTCTTATGGCAAGTTACTGAACCCGGCTTAGCAAGAACCTGACCTCTTTCGATCTCTGTTCTCTGAACACCTCTAAGAAGTGCACCGATGTTATCTCCGGCCTGAGCCTGATCAAGAAGCTTTCTGAACATCTCGATACCTGTAACAACAGTTGACTTCTTATCCTCATGGATACCAAGAATCTCTACAGTATCGTTAAGGTTAAGTGTACCTCTCTCTACTCTACCTGTAGCAACTGTACCACGACCTGTGATTGTAAATACGTCCTCAACAGGCATAAGGAATGGCTTATCTGTCTCTCTCTCAGGATCAGGAATGTAGCTGTCAACAGCATCCATAAGTGTCATGATCTTATCACCCCACTCACCGTTTGGATCCTCAAGAGCCTTAAGAGCTGAACCCTGAACGATAGGTGTATCATCACCAGGGAACTCATACTCGTTAAGAAGATCTCTAATCTCCATCTCTACGAGCTCAAGAAGCTCCTCATCGTCAACCATATCACACTTGTTCATGAATACAACGATATATGGAACACCTACCTGTCTTGAAAGAAGGATATGCTCTCTTGTCTGAGCCATAACACCGTCTGTAGCAGCAACTACAAGGATAGCTCCGTCCATCTGTGCAGCACCTGTGATCATGTTCTTTACATAGTCAGCGTGTCCAGGACAGTCAACGTGTGCATAGTGTCTCTTCTCTGTCTCATACTCGATATGAGATGTTGAGATTGTGATACCTCTCTCTTTCTCCTCAGGAGCCTTGTCGATCTTATCGAAATCAACGATCTTGTTTGTCTCTGAAGGTAATCTTGTAGCAAGAACCTTTGAGATAGCTGCTGTAAGAGTTGTTTTACCGTGGTCTACGTGTCCGATTGTACCAATGTTAGCATGAGGCTTTGTTCTATCAAATTTTGACTTTGCCATTGTTAATTCCTCCTTGAATTAAACCTAAAATTAATAGTAAATTTTGTTTTATTATATAGTATTAACCAAGATTTAGCAAGTTAATAAACTTACTCAACCGGGGTTTTTAAGATTTCTTATCATTAAGAACTTTTTCTTGAACAGACTTTGGAACCTGCTCATATTTTTCAAAGAACATAGAGTAGTTTCCACGACCCTGAGTTCTTGAACGAAGGTCTGTTGAGTAACCGAACATCTCTGAAAGCGGAACAAATGCGTTTACCTGCTTACCGCTTGGGATATCCTCCATACCCTCTATACGACCTCTTCTTGAGTTGATATCACCGATAACATCACCCATGTACTCCTCAGGCATTGTTACTTCGACCTTCATGATAGGCTCAAGAAGTACAGCACCCGCCTTGCTCATAGCATCCTTAAATGCCATAGAACCTGCTATATGGAATGCCATTTCTGATGAATCGACTTCATGGTATGAACCGTCATATACATTTGCATGTACACCGAGTACCGGGAATCCTCCAAGGATACCTGACTTTGTAGCCTCCTCGATACCTTCGCCGACTGCAGGTATATATTCCTTAGGAATAGCACCACCGACAACGGTTGATTCGAACTTGAATGTCTCTTCTCCGTTCGGATCCATCGGTTCAAACTTAACTTTACAGTGACCGTACTGACCACGTCCACCTGACTGTCTTGCGTACTTGGAATCAACGTCAACAGCCTTAGTAAATGTTTCCTTATAAGCAACCTGTGGTGCACCTACATTTGCTTCTACATTAAACTCTCTAAGAAGTCTGTCTACGATAATCTCAAGGTGAAGCTCACCCATACCTGATATAATGGTCTGTCCTGTTTCAGTATCTGTCTTAACTCTGAATGTTGGATCTTCCTCAGCAAGCTTAGCAAGTGCATCGATCATCTTTGCCTGACCTGCCTTTGTCTTAGGCTCGATAGCGATATCGATAACCGGCTCAGGGAATTCCATTGACTCAAGGATTACAGGATGCTGTTCGTCACAGATTGTATCACCTGTTGTTGTAAGCTTAAATCCTACAGCAGCTGCGATATCTCCTGAGTAAACCTTGTCAATTTCTGTTCTCTTGTTTGCATGCATCTGAAGGATACGACCGACTCTCTCCTTCTTACCCTTTGTAGCGTTGAGTACATATGAACCACCGTTAAGTGTTCCTGAGTAAACTCTGAAATATGCCAACTTTCCTACGAAAGGATCTGTCATAATCTTAAATGCCAAAGCTGAGAAAGGCTCATCATCTGATGAATGTCTCTCAATTTCATTACCGTCAAGGTCAACACCCTTGATTGCAGGGATGTCTGTCGGTGCAGGCATGAATTCAACTATAGCATCAATAAGCTTCTGAATACCTTTGTTACGATAAGCTGTACCGCAACATACAGGGATTGCCCTGTTCTCACAAGTTCCCTTTCTAAGTGCAGCCTTAAGCTGTTCTACTGAAGGCTCCTCACCCTCAAGGTACATCATAGTAAGTTCGTCATCAAGCTCACAAATCTTTTCAACAAGTTCCCCATGGTATAACTCAGCTTCATCCTTTACCTCTTCAGGTATATCGATGATAGATATGTCATCACCCTTGTCGTCATTGTAAATATAAGCTTTCATTTCGAAAAGATCTACAATTCCCTTGAAATCATCTTCTTTTCCGATAGGAATCTGAAGCATGATTGTGTTTTTACCAAGTCTTGTATGAATCTGCTCTACAGCTGCATAATAATCAGCACCCATAACGTCCATCTTATTGATAAATGCCATTCTAGGTACATGATATGTATCCGCCTGTCTCCATACATTCTCAGACTGTGGCTCAACACCTTCTTTTGCAGAGAATACACCTACAGCACCGTCGAGTACACGAAGTGATCTCTCTACCTCTACTGTAAAGTCAACGTGTCCCGGAGTATCGATAATATTTATACGATTTTCCTTCTCACCCGGCTTTACTTTGTTAAATTCCTGTAATGTCCAGTGGCAAGTTGTAGCAGCTGAAGTAATTGTAATACCTCTCTCTGCTTCCTGCTCCATCCAGTCCATTGTAGCGGTACCCTCATGGGTATCACCGATCTTATAATTTACACCAGTATAATATAGGATACGCTCAGTAAGTGTGGTTTTACCGGCATCTATATGAGCCATGATACCAATATTTCTGGTTCTCTCTAAAGGATATTCTCTTCCAGCCAATTGGTTTCCTCCTATTAGAATCTATAATGAGCAAATGCCTTATTAGCCTCTGCCATCTTATGCATATCTTCTTTTCTCTTCACTGCAGCACCTGTGTTGTTTGCTGCATCCATTATCTCATTTGCAAGACGATCGATCTGTGTCTTCTCGCCTCTTTTTCTTGAAAAGAATGTAAGCCATCTAAGAGCAAGAGCTTGTCTTCTCTCAGGTCTTACCTCGATAGGAACCTGATATGTAGCTCCACCGATTCTTCTCGCTTTTACCTCAAGTACAGGCATGATATTGTTCATAGCTTCCTCGAAAACCTCTACAGGATCCTTTCCTGTCTTATCGGAAACCTTATCAAATGCTCCGTACACAATCTTCTGTGCAACACCCTTTTTACCGTCTAACATGATAGTATTTACAAGCTTTGTAACTACCTTGTTATTGTATAAAGGATCTGCTAATACATCTCTTTTTAGTGTATGTCCTTTACGTGGCACGTTTCTTCCCTCCTTAATATTTAATTAGATCTCAGGTACTCGCTTTTTGCGTCCTCGTGCCTATATTTTTTGCAACCAACAAAAAATCGGCACTATCTAATTTGAAAGCTTTGCTTCCTTTTTAAAGACTAGCTTTTTTCTTATTTCTTATCTTTTGGTCTCTTGGCACCGTACTTTGAACGGGCCTGTTTTCTGTTAGCGACACCTGCAGTATCTAAAGTACCACGAATAATATGGTATCTTGTACCAGGCAAGTCCTTTACTCTACCTCCACGGATAAGCACAACGCTATGCTCCTGAAGGTTATGTCCCTCTCCCGGGATATAGCTTGTTACTTCGATTCCGTTAGAAAGACGAACTCTGGCAATCTTACGAAGCGCTGAGTTAGGCTTCTTAGGTGTTGCAGTCTTAACAGCTGTACAAACTCCTCTTTTCTGTGGTGAAGAGATATCGGTTGACTTCTTGTGAAGTGAGTTGAATCCCTTCTGAAGAGCAGGAGCTGTAGACTTTTTAACTGAAGTCTGTCTGCCTTTTCTAACTAACTGGTTAAATGTTGGCATTCCTTTTTCCTCCTTTTTTATTGGTTGCTTTACATTTTTGTTTTAGTGAACATCATCGCCTATTCACTGTATGTGCAAATATCATCGCCTACTTACACAGTATTTAATTCTACTAAAATAAATCTGTATTGTCAATTGTATTTACCGGTGATAAATCTGACTATTTTCTTACAATGTAACAATAAGTCCCGACCTTTCAGCCGAGACTTATTTAAAAGATTTAGTCTTCCTTATTCTTTACCTTTGCAAATGCCGTCAAAGATAATGTAAGCATCAACAGATAAATATATATATTGTTTCTGTCTTCTGTCTTCGGTACAGGCAGCTTCTCTCTTCCTACCGCACTTCCTTTTGCAACAACCTGTCTGTCTACGGTTGCAGGCTGTGCATTTGGAGTTTCTATAGGTTTAGCTTCAGGATTCTCTTTCTTTATTCCTGAGTCTATAAGCTGTACCACTCTTTCAGCTCTTATATTTGCATTTGAAGATCCTCCGGAACTTCCGCTTCCGCCTCTTCCTGCATTTGATCTTGTTGCTGTTGACGGTGTCGCTCTGTTCGGTCTTATGATGTAATCATTGTTTCTGTCACCCGGTATTGTTACATTGCTTGGGGTTGCAGGTATCAAAGGGTTCGGTATTATGATCACACTTGGATCCTTTAAGTATACATATCTTACTTCCTGATCATCAACTCTAAAGATTCCGTCCGTATCTCCTTCCGATCTTAAGAAGTGATAGCCGTTTATCTCTATTGCACTTGTACTGTATGGTAATCCGAGCTTTCTGCTTCCGTTTAATACATCATCCGCACTTAAGCTTCTTCCTGCAGGATCTACATAATGGATTGTTACATTTCCTGCATTCTTTCTTCTATATACATACACTACTGTCTGCTCATCTTCTACAAATACTCCGCTTGCATTTGCAGGCATACTGATTAGATCAAGGTTTTCTATTGTTTCTACATCTGTTGTATAGTTAAGTCCCAGCTTTCCTGCTCCGTCTATTACCTTTGGTGAAACCAAGTCTTCTCCGCTTTCCTCATCCACATAGAATACTTTGACGTTTCCTCCGTTCTTTCTTCTATATGTATAAGTTACTGTCTGTGGACTTGATGTTATTACTCCGCTTGCATTTGCAGGCATACTTATAAGGTCATAGTGAGCTATTGTCTTTGCTGTTGTTGTATATGGGAGGCCTGCGTTTTCCACTCCTGATATATTCTCAGCATTTGCAAGCTCTACTCCCGCCTCATCTACATATACGGCTTTTACTTCACCTCCATCCTTTCTCTTATATACATAAGTTACATTCTGAGTTGAAGTTGTATATACTCCGTTCGCATTTGCAGGTAAAGTAAATATCTCATAGTCAGGTATTGTAGCCATACTCGTGCTGTAGGCAAGACCAAGCTTTCTGCTTCCGTCAAGTACTTCATTTGCTATAAGATCACTTCCGTCATACTTTGATATATGATGGACTGTTACATCTCCCGCATTCTTTCTTGCATACTCGTAGTTTACTGTCTGGGCTCCCACACTAAACACTCCCGTTGCATTTGCAGGTACTGTTATAAGATCGTATAGATTTATGTTTTCACTGTTTGTACTGTATGGTAAGCCAAGTTTTCTTGTACCGTTAAGTATTGTAGATGCATATAATACATCACCTGTTCCAACCTCTATATGATTTACAGTTACATCTCCGGCATCTCTTCTTCTGTATACATATGATACCGTTACATTTGTATTTGAGAAGGTGCCTGACTTATTTGCAGGTAGAGCTACCAAGTCATAGTCTGCAAAGCTCTTTACCTCCGTATCATATGGGAGTCCAAGCATTCCGTCTCCGCTTTGTCCTACAGGGGCATGTAGTGCACTTCCGTCAGCTTCATCAGTATATGTTGCTATTACATTTCCTGCATTCTCTCTCTGATAACGATAGGTTACTACTATTTCCGCTCCTGAACTGTATGTTCCTGTTGCATTTGCAGGCATACCGCCTACAAGCTCATAGTTTGGCAAATCTGCGGCTGTCTTTGCTGCTGTTGTATAAGTAAGTCCAAGTCTTCCGGTTCCGCTTAATACTTCATCAGGTGCAAGGCTTGCTCCTGTTATTGCATTTATATGCTTTACTCTTACATTTGCAGCATCTCCACGCTTATATTTGTACTCTACCAATACCGGTGTTGTAGTAAATGTTCCACTCTTGTTTGTAGGTACTGCTATTAAATTATAGTTTGCAAAGCTCTTTTGATCTGTATCATATGCTAATCCAAGCTTATTTGTTCCTGACTGTACTACAGGGGCATGTAGTACAGCTCCGGTTATATCATCTACATAGGTTGCCGTTACATCACCTGCATCCTGTCTCTTATAAAGATATATTATCTCTACAGGGGTTGCCTGCTCTATATAGCTTCCCGTTACCGATGCAGGAACTCCCGCTACCAATTCATAGTTTGGAAGCTGTGCCGTTGTTCTTGCCTGTGTTGTGTACGGTAATCCAAGTTTTCCTGTTCCGTCCAACACCTCATCAGGATAAAGCACTGCGTTTGTTCCCTGCTCAAGATGCTTTACTATTACATTTGCCGCATTCTTTCTTCTGTATACATAGGTTACTGTCTGCTCTGTTGTAGTAAAGGTTCCTGTAGCATTTGCAGGATTTGCTGTTAACTCATAGTTTGCTACCGTTTTTGCTACTGTAGTATATGGGAGTCCAAGCTTTCCTGCTCCGTTTTGTGTCTCATCTGCTGTTAGGGCTACATTTGTTCCCTGCTCCAGATACTTTGCTACTACATTTCCCGCATCCTTTCTCTTATAGTAATAAGTTATGGTTATCGGTGCTGTAGTATATACTCCGTTATCATTTGTCGGAAGATTTGTAGTATCAAGGTCAAAGTTTGCTATAGTTTCTGCACTCTCTGAATATGGGAGTCCAAGCTTCTTTGTTCCGTCCAGTATCTTATCCGCATGTAGCTGGGCATTGCTACCTACTTCTAAGTACTTAACTGTTATATTTCCTGCATTCTTTCTTCTATAGTAGTAATCCACTGTCTGAGCTGCTGCTGTGAAGGTTCCGTTCTTATTTGCCGGCTGGGCTACCAACTCATAATTATTTATGGTCTCTTCACTTGTAGTGTATGCTAAACCAAGCTTATTTGCTCCGGGCTGTACCACTGTTGTTGCAAGCTCTGTCGTAGAGTTCTCCTCATAGTGATGTACTGTCACATCTCCCGCAGCCTTTCTTACATAGTAGTAAGTTACTGTGGTATCTGTAAGTCCATACTCTCCGGTTGCATTTGTCGGAAGTGGAGTCTCCGCCTCATAGAAGTTATCTGTTACAGGGGCTGTTGTATATGGTGTGCCGTTTGGCTGTCTTGTTGTTACTGTCGGTGAAAGTTCGGTATTGTCCTCCCTCTTTATATGCTTTACAACAAGATTTGTATATACAGACTTAAGTCCCAGATTCTTTATTTTACTTGTATTTGTTCTTGTAAGAGGAACTTCAAGTTCTACCCAGTTTACATTCGGTACAGGAACCTGATTTTCCTTCATCTTTGACGGAAGACTTACTGTATTTGTAAAGTCATTTCCTATCGTTGTTGCCGTACTTGCATTTAAAGGTCTGATAATATCTCCTGCTAAAGTCTCGATATATACCTTATAATCACCCTCTGTACTTATCTTATCTTTAAATGTATAGTTTCCGTCATTGTCTGTAAGTATTGTATCTATAACAGTCTCAACACCGCCGTCTACCTTTACAAGTCTTACAGGTCTGTTTGCTGCTACAATATCTCCGGTATTAAAGCTACCGTTTTCATCTACATCATAGTATGCCTTACCGGCTATGATATATTTGTTTATAGTTACCTTTGAGATAAGTGACTCTGAAGCACCGTTTAGATTGTTTCCATACCATGATGCTACTGAGTTGTTTGCACTTGAACCTGCTTCAAGTTCCTTAGTCTCAGGTATCTTCACTCTATAAGTGAATACATCTGTACTTCCCGGAATCAACTGATAAGAATTATTCATCACAGCCTTAAACATAGTAACACTTGACCAGTCTGTGATAGCTCCTGCCTGCACCCAGTTGGCTGCCACATTCGCTTCAATAGTTCCTGCAGGTGCATCAGTAGAATAGTAAACTGTATAGCCTGCAGGTGCAGTCACAGGCCCTTGCAATATAGGATACATCTTTGAGCCTCTGGCTATATAGTTTCCATGCTCATCCTTTACTATTTCCTTATCATTTTCATATGGGAATATATCCATTACATTGAGAGCTCTCGCATTATCTATGGAGTTATTCCAAGCTGATAATTTATATTCTACTATATCGCCGCTCTCTGCATTGATAGCTGCACTATAGTTTGTTTCTGTAGTAAGCTTTTGCCTCTTTGTTAAGATAACTGCCCTTGGTGGTATAAAGTTAAACTTAAAACTCTGGTATGAAAGTCTATCTGTGGTACTTCCGTTATTATTAGCATCATACTTATCAAGGAAATCCACAGTTGCACTGGAATATACTGTATTTGGAGCATATCCGCTTGCATCGGTTGAGTTATTATCCCAACTAAGGAATGCTTCTACAGTATGCTCACCCTCTTCAAGACTTGTGGTAGGTTTAAAATCTATATATAATCTATCCACTCCCCAAGCCTCACCTTTTGGATAAGTAAAATTATCCAAATCAAACACATAGGCAGTTTTTCCGGTACCCTTATAATTATCCACTCTCTGTGGTGTGGTATTTAGGGTAAATCTATATTGAGCCTGATATGGATGGTGCAATGCACTTTCAAACTCCAACTCAGGATCTACCAGGAATATAAGTTTACCGTTTTGTACGGTTCTCTCTGTCCCAAGAGATGAATAATATGTAGGTACCACATGATAACGTATGGTATCTCCCAGTTGTGCGTTTGTAACTGACGGATTTCCCTGAATGTTTTGAGAATGCTTATCCAATCTCAACTGTGCCGTATCATTCTTATAATGTCTTCTGATAAGATTTTCTCTTATTACAGAACCTGTATTTGATAAAGCATATGCCCTATTGTACACAGTATAATTCTGTCCTATTGCCAACTTGTTTTCTATAGTTGTAACAACAGGTGCTGTAAGCTTGGACTCTACGAAAAGTCCGATAGCATTTTCAGCATAACCTGATATGGTTATTTCATCATCAAAGTCAAGTCTTATAGCTTTATAATACTTGGCTGTCATACTATGCTCTGTATTCCATGCAAAAAATTCATTTGTATCTGTTACAGGAGTATAGTTTATATTTGTAGCAATTACTTCTTCACTACCGTCATCATTTATTCCTATAAGTTTATTATGATTTAGCTTTGCCAAATTTGCCGCATCAAATCTGTCTTCCCAAACTCTGATACCATAGCCTGTAAACTCTACTTTTTCATTTGGTACATCTTTTATAGACTTAAACTTTGTTGTAGAACCTGTTACCGGCGTAGTACCCCAGTACTGTGCCACATTGATTATCCACTTATCCTTACCGCCATTATCACCTAAATGTACATATCTATCACCTGTAACAACTGCCTTTGTCTGACCGTTCTCTGTTGTCTCAGGGAATATATTTCTCTTATAAATATAAAGCTTAGGTACATACCTGTAAGTTTTATAAACAAATGACTTTCTCTCTGTACTCATATCCACAGTACCGTTATCATTTATAAGATATGTAGTCTGCGGTATATTAACCGTGGTATAATTTGTTCCGTTTACACTCTGTGTACCGTTATGCTTTGCAGTAAACTTTAATAAATAGCTTAATGCACCTACATTCATAGTTACATCCTGTGTAATGGTATGATTTACCGGATCATAGGTCCAGTTTGCATTATCAGGTAGACTTGGATCCCATACTATGCTTGATGGCAAAGTCAAAACAGTTCTTTTCTTTCTTCTATCCACACCATAGTTATTACCGTTTATCTCTGTATCATGTATATGCTTTGTACCGTTTTGTGCATATGAATACCATGTATCTGTAAATCCGTTCTTTATATGTGTATGGCTTGCATCCGTCTCATCATCTGATACTGCTACATTGGCATCTGTACCACCCCTGCTCCATCCATTGATTGTACCGTTATCCGGACTGTTTATACCCATAACATAGGTTTCTGCAGTAACTTGCTTTGTATCATTTGCAAGTTCTACACCATCCTTTGTATAAAGTCTGGTCTCTATAGTGGCGGTCTCGCCCTTTGCAAACTTACCATTTATCATGGTTGCTCTGAAAGGGTTAGATACCATCGGCCCCGGTGCAAGTATATTATATGTCACCTTTATCTTCCAATATGTAGCATCCCATGTCACAGACACATTCTTTATAGTAGGAGAGCCTGAGACATCCGCAACGCTTGGCTGATTAAACTCACTTCTTTTTAAAGTTATTATTGAATACGGTTCCGTATAAGTGTCACTTGACACGGTTACATTCAAATAATATGATTCCGGCTTTCCCGGAAGAGAAGTGGTCTGAGTTCCTTCAACATACGATATATTCGTAGTAGCGGAAGTTCCACCACCTGTTGCCAATGTTTCAATGGCGAAAAATTTCGACATCAAAAACAGAATTGTTACCAGTGTAAACAATAGAATATTTACTCTTTTACTAATTCTAAACAAAATACACCTCCATAAGTTTTTGTTTTATCACTCTATATTTTCCGATCACCAAGTCTAAATACCGAGTCTTTTGCATTAAATAAAGAGCTACATTTCCATAAATATGCATATAATATGTAACTCTTTAAAACACTTCTTTACTTATGTAGTATAACATTTTAAAGAAATGATTTCTATGCTTTTCGTTCCCATTCATAAATTTTGACAAATAGCATTATTTATATAAAAAACCTCAAATATTTTTTATCCGAAGTTTTTACAAATAATCATATATTCTTTTTTGTGATGATTTTCTATTCTCGGAGTTCTATAATACTGAAAGTTTTTATCAAATCAGTATTCATATTGACATTTGATTTTATAATTATATACTTAGATTACTAAGTATACTTACTAAGTAATTTAAAGGAGTTTTTGACTATGAAGAATAATAATACCGTTACTTGTTCCTTTTCCATGGATCGAGATGTTTATAATGCCTTTAAAAGTATCATTACCGGAAACGGTGAAAATGTAAAAGGGAATATAGTCAGATATATGCAGAGTGTTATTGATTATGGCATACCAAATGCGGAAACAATTGCGGCAATTGAAGAAGTTCAAAAAATGAAGTCGGATCCCAAAATCGGAAAAACTTATAACACTGTTGATGAAATGATGAGGGATTTGCTTGATGTATAAGATAAGGCCATCTACAAAATTTCAAAAAGACTTAAAGAAAGCTCAAAAACGAGGCTACGACATTTCTCTTTTAACAACTGTTCTTAATATTTTGGCAAATGGGGAATCTCTTCCGCCAAAATATAAAGACCATTATTTGAGCGGAAATTATAAAGGATGCAGAGAATGTCATATAACTCCTGATTGGCTTTTAATTTATGAAATATTAGATGATGAGTTGATTTTATATCTTACAAGAACAGGAACTCATAGTGATTTATTCTGACATTAAAAAAATAGAGTCTCGATGTTTCCATCGGGACTCATTTTTTGATTTAGTCTTCCTTATTTTTTACTCTTGCAAAGGCCGTCAAAGATAATGTAAGCATCAACAGATAAATATATATATTGTTTCTGTCTTCGGTCTTCGGTACAGGCAGCTTCTCTCTTCCTACTGCACTTCCTTTTGCAACAACCTGTCTGTCTACGGTTGCAGGCTGTGCATTTGGAGTTTCTATAGGTTTAGCTTCAGGATTCTCTTTCTTTATTCCTGAGTCTATAAGCTGTACCACTCTTTCAGCTCTTATATTTGCATTTGAAGATCCTCCGGAACTTCCGCTTCCGCCTCTTCCTGCATTTGATCTTGTTGCTGTTGACGGTGTCGCTCTGTTCGGTCTTATGATGTAATCATTGTTTCTGTCTCCCGGTATTGTTACATTGCTTGGGGTTGCAGGTATCAGAGGGTTCGGTATTATGATTACACTTGGATCCTTTAAGTATACATAGGTTACTTCCTGATCATCCACTCTAAAGATTCCGTCCGTATTTCCTTCCGATCTTAAGAAGTGATAGCCGTTTATCTCTATTGCACTTGTACTGTATGGTAAGCCGAGCTTTCTGCTTCCGTTTAATACATCATCCGCACTTAAGCTTCTTCCTGCAGGATCTACATAATGAATTGTTACATTTCCGGCATTCTTTCTTCTATATACATACACTACTGTTTGCTCATCCTCAGTAAATACTCCGCTTGCATTTGCAGGCATACTGATTAGATCAAGATTTTCTATTGTTTCTACATCTGTTGTATAGTTAAGGCCAAGCTTTCCTGCTCCCTCTATTACCTTTGGTGAAACCAAGTCTTCTCCGCTTTCCTCATCCACATAGAATACTTTTATGTTTCCTCCGTTCTTTCTTCTATATGTATAAGTTACTGTCTGTGGACTTGATGTTATTACTCCGCTTGCATTTGCAGGCATACTTATAAGTTCATAGTGAGCTATTGCTTTTGCTGTTGTTGTATATGGTAGACCTGCATTTTCCACTCCTGATATATTCTCAGCATTTGCAAGCTCTACTCCCGCCTCATCTACATATACGGCTTTTACTTCTCCTCCATCCTTTCTCTTATATACATAAGTTACATTCTGGCTTGAAGTTGTATATACTCCGTTCGCATTTGCAGGTAGGCTAAATATCTCATAGTCAGGTATTGTAGCCATACTTGTGCTGTAGGCAAGACCAAGCTTTCTGCTTCCGTCAAGTACTTCATTTGCTATAAGATCACTTCCGTCATACTTTGATATATGATGTACTGTTACATCTCCCGCATTCTTTCTTGCATACTCGTAGTTTACTGTCTGGGCTCCTACACTAAATACTCCTGTTGCATTTGCAGGTACTGTTATAAGATCGTATAGATTTATGTTTTCACTGTTTGTACTGTATGGTAAGCCAAGCTTTCTTGTACCGTTAAGTATTGTAGAGGCATATAATACATCACCTGTTCCAACCTCTATATGATTTACAGTTACATCTCCGGCATCTCTTCTTCTGTATACATATGATACCGTTACATTTGTATTTGAGAAGGTGCCTGCTTTGTTTGTAGGTAGAGCTACCAAGTCATAGTCTGCAAATGTCTTTACCTCCGTATCATATGGGAGTCCGAGCATTCCGTCTCCGCTTTGTCCTACAGGGGCATGAAGTGCGCTTCCGTCAGCTTCATCAGTATATGTTGCTATTACATTTCCTGCATTCTCTCTCTGATAACGATAGGTTACTACTATTTCCGCTCCTGTTTGGTATGTTCCTGTTGCATTTGCAGGCATACCGCCTACAAGCTCATAGTTTGGCAAATCTGCAACCGTCTTTGCTGCTGTTGTATAAGTAAGTCCAAGTCTTCCGGTTCCGCTTAATACTTCATCAGGTGCAAGACTTGCTCCTGTTATTGCATTTATATGCTTTACTCTTACATTTGCAGCATCTCCACGCTTATATTTGTACTCTACCAATACCGGTGTTGTAGTAAATGTTCCACTCTTGTTTGTAGGTACTGCTATTAAATCATAGTTTGCAAAGCTCTTTTGATCTGTATCATAAGCAAGACCAAGCTTATTTGTACCGCTTTGTACCTCAGGGGCGTGAAGTACATCACCTGTTATATCATCTACATAGGTTGCCGTTACATCACCTGCATCCTGTCTCTTATAAAGATATATTATCTCTACAGGGGTTGCCTGCTCTATATAGCTTCCCGTTACCGATGCAGGAACTCCCGCTACCAATTCATAGTTTGGAAGCTGTGCCGTTGTTCTTGCCTGTGTTGTGTACGGTAATCCAAGTTTTCCTGTTCCGTCCAACAACTCATTAGGATAAAGCACCGCATTAGTTCCCTGCTCCAGATGCTTTACTATTACATTTGCAGCATTCTTTCTTCTATATACATAGGTTACTGTCTGCTCTGTTGTAGTAAAGGTTCCTGTCGCATTTGCAGGATTTGCTGTCAACTCATAGTTTGCTACCGTTTTTGCTACTGTAGTATATGGGAGTCCAAGCTTTCCTGCTCCGTTTTGGGTCTCTTCAGTTGCAAGTACCGTATTTGTTGTATCCTCTAAATACTTTGCCACTACATTTCCCGCATCCTGTCTCTTATAGTAATAAGTGATTGTTATAGGTGCTGTAGTATATACTCCGTTATCATTTGTCGGAAGATTTGTTGTATCAAGGTCAAAGTTTGCTATTGTCTCGGCACTCTCCGAATACGTAAGTCCAAGCTTCTTTGTTCCGTCAAGTATCTTATCTGCATGTAACTGAGTATTTGTTCCTGATTCTAAGTACTTAACTGTTATATTTCCTGCATTCTTTCTTCTATAGTAGTAATCCACTGTCTGAGCTGCTGCTGTGAAGGTTCCGTTCTTATTTGCCGGTTGGGCTACCAACTCATAATTATTTATGGTTTCCTCATTTGTAGTATATGCCAGTCCCAGCTTATTTGCTCCGGGCTGTACTACCGTGGTTGCAAGCTCTGTTGTAGAGTTCTCCTCATAGTGATGCACTGTCACATCTCCTGCAGCCTTTCTTACATAGTAGTAAGTTACTGTGGTATCTGTAAGTCCATACTCTCCGTTTGCATTTGTCGGAAGAGGAGTCTCCGCCTCATAGAAGTTATCTGTTACAGGGGCTGTTGTATATGGTGTGCCGTTTGGCTGTCTTGTTGTTACTGTCGGTGAAAGTTCGGTATTGTCATCCCTCTTTATATGCTTTACAACAAGATTTGTGTATACCGACTTAAGTCCCAAGTTCTTTATTTTATTTGTATTTGTTCTTCTAAGAGGAACATCAAGTTCTACCCAGTTTACATTCGGTACAGGTACCTGATTTTCCTTCATTTTTGACGGAAGACTTACTGTATTTGTAAAGTCATTTCCTATCATTGTTGCCGTACTTGCATTTAAAGGTCTGATAATATCTCCGGCTAAAGTCTCGATATATACCTTATAATCACCTTCAGTACTTATCTTATCTTTAAATGTATAGTTTCCGTCATTGTCTGTAAGTATTGTATCTATAACGGTCTCAACACCGCCGTCTACCTTTACAAGTCTTACAGGTCTGTTTGCCGCTACAATATCTCCTGTATTAAAGCTTCCGTTTTCATCTACATCATAGTATGCCTTACCGGCTATGATGTATTTATTTATAGTAACCTTTGAGATAAGTGACTCGGACGCACCGTTTAGATTGTTTCCATACCATGAAGCTACCGAGTTGTTTGCACTTGAACCTGCTTCAAGTTCCTTTGTCTCAGGTATCTTCACTCTATAAGTGAATACATCTGTACTTCCCGGAACCAACTGATAAGAATTATTCATCACAGCCTTAAACATAGTAACGCTTGACCAGTCTGTGATTGCTCCTGCCTGCACCCAGTTGGCGGCCGCATTTGCTTCTATTGTTCCTGACGGAGCGTCTGTAGAATAGTAAACTGTATATCCTGCAGGTGCAGTTACCGGACCTTGCAAGATAGGATACATCTTTGAGCCTCTGGCTACATAGTTACCGTGCTCGTCTTTTACTATTTCCTTATCGTTTTCATATGGGAATATATCCATTACATTGAGTTCTCTGGCATTGTCAATGGAGTTATTCCATGCTGATAATTTATACTCTACTATATCGCCGCTTTCCGCATTGATAGCACTGTTATAATTTGTCTCTGTAGTAAGCTTTTGCTTCTTTGTTAAGATAACTGCCCTTGGCGGAATAAAGTTAAACTTAAAGCTCTGGTATGAAAGTCTGTCAGTCGTACTTCCATTGTTATTAGCATCGTACTTATCAAGGAAGTCCACTGTTGAAGATGAATATACTGTATTTGGAGCATATCCGCTTGCATCGGTTGAGTTATTATCCCATGTCATAAATGCTTCTACAGTGTGTTCACCCTCTTCAAGACTGGTAGTAGGCTTGAAGTTAAAATACAATCTATCTACACCGCTGAAAGTACTTGTTCTCTTTGGCAGTGTAAAATTATCTAAATCAAACACATAGGCCGTTTTTCCGGTACCCTTATAATTATCCACTCTCTGTGGTGTGGTATTTAGAGTAAATCTATATTGAGCCTGATAATTATGGTGCAGAGCACTATCAAACTCCAACTCCGGATCGACAAGGAATATAACCTTTGCATTTTGCACAGTTCTATCAGCACCGACAAATGAATCGTAAACTGCATATACATGATAATTTATATTATCACCTAATTGAACATTTGTAAGCGAAGAATTACCATTGATATTCTGTGAGTGCTTATCCATTCTGATTTTTGCAAAATCTCTTTGATAATGTCTTCTTATTATAGCCTCTCTCATACTGTCTCCGGTATTTGAAAGAACCCTTCCTATATTATATGCTGTATAGTTCTGTCCCGCTGCAAGTCTGTTTTCAATAGTTGTTACTGCCTGAGGAGTAAGTTTAGTTTCTAAGAATAAACCGACAGCGTTTTCTGCATAACCTGAAATAGTTATCTCATCATTGAAATCAAGTCTTACTGCCTTATAATGCTTTGCTGTCATGGAATGATCGGTATCCCACTTAAAGTAATCAACATTGTTTGTTACAGGAGTGTAATTAATATTTGTAGCAATAACTTCTTCACTACCGTCATCATTTATTCCTATCAACTTATTTTGATTTAACTTAGCAAGGTTTGCCGCATCAAACATTGATTCCCAGACTCTGAAACCATAACCGGTAAAATCCACTCTGTCATTAGGTGTATCAAGTATTGATTTAAACTTTACTGTTGATCCTGTAACAGGAGTAGCACCCCAATACTGTGATACATTTATCATCCATTTATCTTTACCGTCATTAGCACCTAAGTGTACATATCTGTCACCTGCATTATTCTGTCCGTTTCCATCTGTTTCAGGTAATATATTCCACTTAAAAAGATAAATCTTTTGAGCATATCTATAGGATTTATAAACTCTTGATTTTCTTTCTGTACTCATATCCACGCTACCGTCATCATTTATAAGATAATTGGTCTGTGGTATATAAATAGTTGAATAACCGGATGCATTTACACTTTGAGTGCCATCATGTTTTGCTGTAAAATTTGTAAAATAGCTTATTGCACCCGGCGGCATATCAATATCTTTTGTTATGGTATGCGCTACAGGGTCATATGTCCAGTCTGCATTATCCGGTAGACTCGGATCCCATATAATACTTGATGGCAAAGTAAGGATTGTTCTTGTCTTTCTTCTGTCTGCACCGTAGTTACTAGCTGTTATTTCTGTATCATTTACATGCTTTGTACCGTTTTGTGCATATGTATACCACGTATCTGTAAATCCGTTCTTTATATGTGAGTGGTTTGCATCTGTTTCATCATCAGATATGATTACATTTGTATTCGCTCCACCTCTACTCCAGCCTCTAATAGTTCCATCATCAGGGCTGTTTACACCCATAACATAGGTTTCTGCAGTAACTTGCTTTGTATTGTTTGCAAGCTCCACACCATCCTTTGTAAAAAGCCTGGTCTCTATAGTAGCTGTCTCGCCATTTGCAAACTTACGACTTGTCATAGTTGCTCTAAAAGGATTTGATACCATCGGTCCCGGTGCAAGTACATTATATGTAACTTTTATCTTCCAATATGTAGCATCCCATGTTACAGCTACATTCTTTATAGTGGGAGAGCCTGAGACATCAGCAGGTCTTGGCTGATTGAACTCACTTCTTTTTAAATATATTATCGAATACGGTTCCGTATAAGTGTCACTTGATACCGTTACATTCAAATAATATGATTCCGGCTTTCCCGGAAGAGAAGTGGTCTGAGTTCCTTCAACATACGATATATTCGTAGTAGCTGAAGTTCCACCACCCATAGCCAATGTTTCTATAGCGAAGAATTTCGACATCAAAAACAGAATCGTTACTAGAATAAATAATAGAATATTTACTTTTTTACTAATTCTAAACAAAATACACCTCCATAATTTTTATTTTATCACCCTATATTTGCCGGGTTTCAAGTCTAAATACCGAGTCTTTTGCATTAAATAAAGAGCTACATTTCCATAAATATGTATATAATATGTAACTCTTTAAAACACTTCTTTACTTATATAGCATAACATTTTAAAGAAATGAATTCTATGCTTTTCGTTCCAATTCATAAATTTTGGCAAATAGCATTATTTATATGAAAAACTACAGATATTTTTCATCTTGAGTTTTTACAAATAATCATATACTGTTTTTGTGATGATTTTCTATTATTGCATTTGTAGAATACTGAAAGTTTTTATCAAATCAGTATTCATCTTTACTTTGGTGTAACTGAACATTTTTTCAATATTAATCATTTTATTAAATAGGTTTTGTTTAAATTGTTAACTTTATTATATTTTAGGTTGACAATTGTTTGCTTTTATAATATTATTTTCTTGTATTTTATTTTTATAGTAGGAGATTTTTATGGCAAAGACTATTACAATAAAGAAAATGGCCATAGTATCGCTTATGACAGCCATACTATGTATTTTATCACCCATATCCGTACCTGTTTTTATAAGTCCGGTACCTATTTCTTTAGGCGTACTTGCAATCTATCTGACCGCATATGTACTTGAACCTGTAGAAGCTCTTATATCGGTAGTTATATTTTTATTACTTGGTATATTCGGTTTACCTGTATTTTCAGGATATTCAGGCGGTATCGGAAAAGTACTTGGACCTACAGGTGGGTATATTATAGGATTTTTATTTACAGTATATGCAAGTTCAGTTTTTATTCATTTAAAGAAGGGTATTGCCTTTGATATTATAGGGATGATAATCGGACTTGGAATTTGTTATTTCCTTGGTACAATGTGGTTTTCATTACAACAGGGAAAAGGCTTTATAGCTTCACTATTATTATGTGTGGTACCGTTCTTAATAGGAGATGCAATAAAAATTGCTGTTGCAGCTATTATCGGACCTGAGATAAGTAAAAGATTAAATAAATTAAATATATAAAAATACGGCTATGAAATTTGATTTTCATAGCCGTATTTTTATCTTTCTCTATAGCCCAAAGCCTGCTCCAATACTATTTTTTCTTCATCTGTAAGTACCTGATCTGTCTGACCGTTTTCAACTATTTTTATATAATTAAAAGTAGTCTCTCTGGAGTGAATACTGTTTATTATATATCCGGAATTTCTGTAATCCAAAAGGCAGAGTGCAAAACTTAATTTACCACCCATCCCTTCAAATGCGTCATATTTCAATATTCCCATTTTTTGCAGACAGTTTCTTTCAAGTCTGTTCAGCTCTCTTATGGCATCTCTGTTTAATCTGCTTTCACTTTTTAAACTGCGGATATCTTTTCTAAGCAGAATTATAATATCCTCCAGATTCTTTGCAGATTTACCCGCCATAAAATTATCATAACTCTTGAAAAGTCTTCTGTACTTTACTCTATGTTTTACCATAGATATAAATAATATAAAGTTAAAAATAGCCACCACCAGGATAAAGCCAAACAAAACTCTATTATCAATTGTCAAATTTATCATCTTTTTATCCTAATGTCTTAAAAATATCCATTATTCTATCAAGCTCTACTTGAGAATAATATTCTATTTCTATTCTTCCTTTATTTTTATCTTTCTGGTTTATATGCACCTTTGTTCCAAGAACTCCCTGAATGCTGTCTTCATACTCCTTATAAAATAAAGATAAATCTCTTGCAGTATCATCATCCCCCTTACTTAACTCTTCAAGATCCACCTTTTTCTTTTTTGATAAAGCCTTTGCAGCTTTTTCAGTATCTCTTACACTGAGACTTCTCTTAATTATATCCAGAGCAAGCAATTCTCTTTTTCCTTCATCTTCAAGACTTAACAAAGCTCTTGCATGTCCTGAAGAGATCTGCCCGTCTATCATATACTGCTGTATATTTTTACTGAGTTTTAAAAGTCTTAGAGAATTGGTAATAGTAGAGCGGTTTTTTGCCACCTTATCAGATAATTCTTCCTGAGTTAAATTATATTCCTCAATCAAACTTTTATATGCCAAAGCTTCTTCAATAGGGTTCAAATCCGTCCTCTGAATATTCTCTATAATAGCAATTTCCTTAGCTTTTTGCTCATCATAATCTCTGACAACTACCGGAACTTCTGAAAGTCCTGCCGCCTGTGCGGCTCTCCACCTTCTTTCACCGGCAACTATTTCATATCTGTTCCCTACTTTTTTCACCAATATAGGCTGTAATACTCCATATTGTTTTACCGAATTTGCAAGTTCATCAAGGCTTTCCTTATCAAACATCTTTCTGGGCTGATTTCTGTTCGGCTCTACCAATGAGATTTTCACCATTAACTCACCGGAGCCTTTACCTGCATCTTCTTCTATATTTCTGTCGGTTGTTTCGTCAATAGCCGCTTTGGTTCCGTTGATATTTCTAAGAAGAGCATCAGCTCCCTTTCCAAGTGCCATTCTCTTTGCCATTTTTACCTCCCGCTTTTACTTAGTACTTCTGATGCCAACATTCTATATGCCTGTGCTCCGGTTGAAGTAGTATCATATTCTGTTATTGGCATACCGAAGCTGGGAGCCTCCGCCAATTTAACATTTCTCGGTATTATAGTTTCAAAAATATTCTCATCAGATATAACGCTCTTAACACCTTCTATAACCTGTCCGCTTAAGTTATTTCTTGCATCGTACATTGTAAATACAATGCCTTCAATTTCAAGTGTAGGATTCAGTCTTTCTCTTATAAGATTTACTGTTCTAAGCATCTGATTTAATCCTTCAAGAGCGTAATATTCACATTGAATAGGAATAATCACACTGTCAGATGCCATAAAAGCATTTATAGTCAGAAGACTCAAACTTGGTGGACAGTCAATTAATATATAATCATACTGCTTATATATTTCACTGATTTTTCTTCTCAAAGTTCTTTCTCTGTCTTCAAGTTCCAAAAGCTCAATTTCCGCACCGGATAAATCCACATTACTTGGAATAATATCAAGATTTTCCACCTCGGTATTCATTATGGCATCATTTATATCTTCATCACCTATAATAACTTCATATATAGTCTTTTCCGTATTTAATTTATCTATTCCAAGTCCACTTGATAAATTCCCCTGTGGATCAAAATCTATTGCCAAAACACTTTGTCCTGCCTCCGCTAAAGCAGCTGAAAGATTAACAGCAGTAGTAGTTTTACCTACACCACCTTTTTGATTTGCAAATGAAATAATTTTTGTCATAATATCCTTCAAGCAATTGCTTGTCCTTTCTATATTTATGTTTCCCGTGAAACATTTTTATTCTTATTATTTTAGTTCTTTATTTTGTCCGAAAAGAGCTACATATTTCCTTGCCTTTTTCGAATTTCCAATATAATATCTTTTTAAATAAATGTTTCCCGTGAAACATTCTTTATAGATATATATTCAAAGCTTTTAAAAATTCCTTTTCGTTCTCTATGTGAGGATATTTGTTGGAACCATCTATTATCACAGTTTCAATAGCAGGATTTATCTTTACATATTCTTTGGTTATATCCGAAGAATCTCTATTAAATCTACCCTCAAATATTATTATACTGTTATCTATTTGAGAAAGTTCAAACTTTATATTTTTCTTGGTATAAAAACATACAATACTTGAATATAGTGACTTTGGTGATAAACCTCTATGTGCAGCTTCATAACATTTATCCAACATATCATCTGTGAATTTTTCTTTTTTATAGAAGTTCGGTTTTATATTATGTTTTATATTAATTTTGTATACCGCTATATTATATAGTAGAGTTCCTAAAATTGATGTACTGAGTATTGCCTTATATGTTCTGGCTCTTTTTCCCGGTATAAGATGACCGTTTGACAATTTTTCAGGTGAGACAAGTATTATTTTCTCAAATAATGTGCTGTCATTATCACATGCCGCAATAACAAAAGAAGAGCTGTTTCCACTGGTTATTACCGTTGTCCTTTTGCCTATAACAACCTTTATAAAATCAGAGATTAACTGGGAAAATATATGATTTGTATATGTCATAAAAGGCTTTTCAGAAAGGCCGCAACCAAGCAAATCAATAGTATATACAGTATGTGTTCTAGCAAGATTGTCTATTACCTTGAACCATTCCTCGGATGATGATGCCACCTCCAAAGAGTGTACAAGCAGAATAGGATTACCATGCCCTTTTTTTCTGTACTTTATATTTCCAAATCTCCATTCAAACTCTTTTGTTTTATCTTTCTCAAGAAGATTTTTTGAAACTGCATGAATTTTTGTAATTTTATTTAATAATGATACACCTATCAATGTAGAGGATGAAATCACCATAGCAGTTAAAATTTTTAGGTATTTTTTCACTTTTTAAACCCCTTATTTTATAGAATAATATAAGCCGACAATTGAATTCTGTACTTATATTAATTCGATATATAATTACTTTTATATTTTATCATACTAGTATTTTCTAATCAATGCGATAACATTAAAATAAGATTTTTATTTTTAATGTTTCACATGAAACATTACTTTGTTTCACATTATAAATCATTCAATTATTTATAATTATATATTATTAAAAAGGACCGAACTTAAAATCATTGAGATATATGTGCTTTCTTAAAATATTGCTATGTTAAAAAATACATTATGACTATAATATATACAATAAAAAAATCCATACAGTATAATGTTTCACATGAAACATTACTGTATGGATAAAATACATGTTTCATGTGAAACATATATTTACTTTATAGGTTCCTTGGTCGGTAAACCGGCTTTTCTGGGATATTTATCAGGTGTGGATTTTATTTTCTTTATATCAAGTAAAATTCTTTCTCCGTATTCACCCAGCTCAAACTTTTCAATATTTCCTGTTTCTCCACCCAGCACTTTTATTGCCTTTTGTGCCTCGGCAATTTCTACTTCATACCCCTTTGATTTATATGATATGAAACTTCCGCCAATCTTTACCAGAGGTAAACAATATTCTGAAAGTGATGCCAGATTTGCAACAGCTCTGGATACACATATATCAAATTTCTCTCTATAATCTTTATTTCTGTCTATATCCTCAGCTCTTGAATGTATTGCATTTACATTTTTAATATCCAATATTTCACAGGTTTCTTTAATAAATTTTATCCTTTTATTAAGGCTGTCTATTAAAGTCATATTAAGATTCGGATATACTATAGCCAAAGGTATTCCCGGAAAACCTGCACCTGTACCCATGTCCGCTATATTATAATTCTTGCTTCCGAGATCTTTTACGGATTTTTCCAAAGCAATACTGTCTATAAAATGCTTATATGTAAACTCCTTGATTTCTGTTATTGAAGTAAGATTCATAACCTTGTTTTTCTCAACCAAAATCTCATAGAATTTATACAGTTTTTCTTTTTTCTCATCAGATATATCAACATCAAGAATATTGCTTTCCGATAAGTATTTTACCATATCATTATACATTCTTTTTCTCCTTATAGGTCTCTAGATATACCAATAATACGGTTATATCTGCAGGTGACACTCCCGATATTCTTGATGCCTGACCGATAGAGCTTGGTCTTACTTTACTTAACTTTTGTACCGCCTCTATTCTAAGACTGTTTACATTATTATAGTCTATATCTACAGGAATTTTCTTGTTTTCGAGTTTTTTAAACTGCTTTACCTGTGATTCCTGCCTTTTTATATAGCCCTCATATTTTATATTTATATTTACCTGATCTCTGACTTCTTTCCTTAATTCTTTTCTGTCTTCATCAAGTTCTTTTGTAAGATCGTAATTTAACTCAGGTCTTCTTATAATTTCTGCCAGATTTGCTGAAGTTTGAAGAGGTGTAGATCCGTTTCTTACTAAAAATTCCTGTACTTTAGCATTCGCCCCTACATGGATATTTTTCAGTCTATCAATTTCCTCATCTATTTGTCTTTCTTTTTCAAGAAGCCTTTGATATCTTTCCTCTGAGATAAGTCCTACTTCATAGCCTATTTTTGAAAGTCTGATATCCGCATTATCCTGTCTGAGAAGTAGTCTGTATTCAGATCTTGAAGTCATCATTCTATATGGCTCATGACTTTCTTTTGTAACCAAATCATCTATAAGTACACCTATATATCCTTGATCTCTGCCTATTACAACCGGGTCTTTTCCCATAACTTTCATGGATGCATTTATACCTGCCATAAGTCCTTGAACCGCAGCCTCTTCATAGCCTGAACTACCGTTAAACTGACCTGCTGCAAACAGACCTTCAATAGCCCTGAACTCCAAGCTGTCTTTTAACTGTCTGGCATCTATGCAATCGTATTCAATTGCATATCCGTTTCTTACTATTTCAGCATTTTCAAAACCTTCTATACTCCTGATCATTGCATACTGTACATCCTCAGGCAAAGAGCTTGAAAGTCCTGACAGATACATTTCATTTGTATAAAGTCCTTCAGGCTCTACAAAAATCTGATGTCTGTCCTTATCAGGGAATTTTACAACTTTATCTTCTATAGAAGGGCAATATCTTGGACCTGTTCCTTTTATAGCACCTGAAAACAATGGTGATCTGTCTATATTTTCTCTTATTATTTCATGAGTCTTTTCACTTGTATATGCAAGATAGCATTTTACCTGTTCTTTTTGTATACTCTCAGGATCGGTTTCAAATGAGAAAGGTACTACCGGATTATCTCCATATTGCTCCTGCATTACACTGTAATCTATAGTTCTTCCGTCAACTCTGGCAGGAGTACCTGTTTTAAATCTGTTTAAATCAATACCGTATTCCAAAAGAGAAGATGTTAGATGATTTGCAGATTTTAGACCGTTCGGTCCTGTATATTCAGCCACCTCTCCATATATACATCTTGCATTCAAATATGTACCTGTAGCCAAAATGACCGCTTTAGCAAAGTACTTACTTCCTGATACGGTTTCAACACCTTTACATACATTATCCTCTATTATAAGCTTTGTTATCTCTTTTTGACATATATTTAGATTTGGAGTATTCTCCAAGGTTTTCCTCATTTCTTTGGAATATTCCTGCTTGTCGGCCTGTGCTCTGAGAGAGTGCACTGCAGGACCTTTTGATGCATTAAGCATCTTGGACTGTATAAATGTCTTATCAATGCATTTTCCCATTTCTCCGCCAAGTGCATCAAGTTCTCTTACAAGGTGTCCCTTAGAACTCCCACCTATATTTGGATTACATGGCATCAAAGCTATGGAATCCACGCTTACTGTAAATATTACAGTCTTCAGTCCAAGTCTTGCGCTTGCAAGTGCCGCCTCACATCCTGCATGACCTGCTCCGACTACCACAATATCATATACTTTTTCTATTATATTCATCAACAACCTCTATTTAATTGTATACAATTATATTACTTACCCATGCAGAACTTTGAGAATATTTCATTTACAACATCATCATCCACTGTTTCACCTATTATCTCACCCAATGCTTCATAGGCATTTAAAAGATCTATTGTAAAGAAGTCCTCTTCGTATCCTTCTTCGATACTTGAAAGACACATTTCCAAAGATTCCGATACTTCATTTATTATTTCCTGATGTCTTATATTTGTTATAATTACCTGATCATTGAAATTTATCTCTTTTGAAATAAACTTAGCCTTGATCATATCCTCCAATTCATCTACTCCTATATTTTCCTTGGCTGAGAATATTATAACATCCTTATCACTGTACTTCTTTATATCTTCAATACTTAATTTCAGCTCTCTATCAGACTTATTAAGCAGTATTATTGCATTTTTATCCTTTACACTTTCAAGTAGCTCTATATCTTCTTTATCTAAAGGTAAAAGTCCGTCTATTACCACCAAATTCAAGTCTGCATTATTGCTTGCTTCTATTGCCTTTTGTACTCCTATACTTTCCACCACATTATCAGTCTGCCTGATACCTGCCGTATCCGTGATATTCAAACTGATACCTGACAGTTTTATATTCTCTGTCAATGTATCTCTTGTTGTTCCCGCTATATCGGTAACTATTGCCCTGTCTGTTCTTGAAAGAAGATTTAAAATCGAAGATTTTCCTGCATTCGGCTTTCCTATTATTACCGTATTTATACCTTCCTTTATAATACTTCCATCTTTAAATGACTTCTTTAAGTATTCTATTCTTGTATATAATTTCTTTACTATTTTTTTCAGTTTATCACTGTATCCGTCCAGTGAATAATGCTCCGGATCGTCAAGTGCGGCTTCTATAAATGCTATCTGCTCCAGTATCTGAGCCCTTATTGTCTTTATATTCTCTGTTACAGCTCCGTTTAGCTGTCTGATTCCGGCTTTTAATGCCAACTCATTCTTTGCCTCTATTATATCTATTACCGCTTCCGCCTGACTGAGATCCATCTTTCCGTTTAAAAAGGCTCTCTTTGTAAATTCTCCCGGAAGTGCCATCCTTGCTCCCGACTCCAGTACTGCATGCAATACTTTTTCGAGTATCAATATGCCACCATGACAGTTTATCTCTACTGTATCTTCACCTGTGAATGTTCTTGGTGCTTTCATTAACATTACCAAGACTTCATCTATTATCTCTTCACCGAAAAATATATGTCCGTAGTTGATAGTATGTGAGTCCGCCTCAATAAGCCTTTTCTTTCCGCTATATATCTTATCTGCTATACTTATGGCATCTTCTCCGCTTATTCTTATTATGCCTATTCCACTTTCTCCAAGTGCTGTCGCTATAGCGGCAATAGTATCTGTTCTCTTCATATTTATATAATCCTATTTTATTACCTTTATATTGTTACTAAAATAAAAGAGGACTATCAATAACTATGTTATTAACAGCCCTCTTTCACAAGACTAATTTTTATTGTATTTCCCTTTTAGGGCTTCTTCTGTTTTGTTTAAAATTCTTTTTCGGATAAACTGTTATATGTCTGAAAGGTTCCTCACCTACACTCTTTGTAGATACCATATTGTCTCCCTGGAGTGCCGCATGTATGATTCTTCTCTCATAAGCATTCATAGGTTCAAGCTCTGTGAACTTACCTGTTTTCTTTACCTTTGCAGCTATATTCTTTGCAAGCATTTCAAGTTTATCTTTTCTCTTTTTTCTGTAGTTTTCAGTATCAAGCTTTATTCTTATATAGCTTTCGCTGCTCTTATTTACTACAAGGCTCAATATATACTGAAGTGAATCAAGAGTCTGACCTCTTTTTCCTATCAATACGCCTAAGTCTTCTTCACTCTCTATTACAATAGAAAGCTCATTTGTCTTAAATGAGAAATTATATACCGCATGTGCAGGAAGGTTCATTGCCGCAAAGAAATCCTTTAAGAAAGCATCAGCTCTGTCTCTTATCTGCTCAAGCTCATCATTTGTAAGTACTCGTCTGCTTGTAGAAGAAGGCTCTTCCTCACCGTAAAACTGTGCATATTCATCTACAGATTCTTCAGACTTTACAGAAGCCTCTTTTTCTTCTACTATAACTTCCTCTACAACAGTATCCACCTTTTCCGGTGCGGTTTCCTTTTTCTCTACTTCTTTTTTCTCAATAGGAGATTTTTGTTCCTTCTGCTTTTCATATTTCTTTTCTGATGAATTCTTTTTCTCAGTATCAGCAGATTTCTTTATTGTAACCTTAAGAGTCCATGGCTTTACACCGAAAACTCCCAAAAATCCATTAGTGCCTCTTTCAATTATCTCTACATCCACATTATCACTTGTGGTTCCAAGCTCTATCAAAGCCTTGGTTAAAGCTTCATCATAATTTCTTGCTGAAACTCTAGCACTGTCCATCTCTTTCCTCCTATTTATTTTTCTTAGAATTTGCCTGCTTCTCATTGTACTTGGCTACCATATTAGCCTTTGAAGCAAGTGAACCCGGTTTTGCATCCTTATTGTAATACTCTGTTGAATCCTTTAAATTCTTGGCATTCACTTCGTATTTTTTTGCTCTTTCTTCTTTTTCCTGCTTTTCAATTTCATCCATATGCTTTGCATTTTCGATGACTTTCTTATTTGCGCTTAATGCAGGAAGTCCTTGCTTTGCTCTCTTTGCATTTTGCTTTGCAAGATTTGACTCTACAAGCTTATCAATATCAAGATCTTTAAGTCTGTAGTTTACAAGTAACTGAATGACTGTTCTTGCAAGTGCTGAAGCTATCCAGTATATACCGATACCTGCAGGGAGAGTAAAACAAAATACTACTGACATGATAGGCATTACAGTATTCATACTCTGCATCTGTTTTGCCATCTCATTCTCAGGCTCTCCGTTCTTCGGCTGGTTTGTTGTCATTACCTTGGTTGATATAAACTGTGTAACTCCGGCCAATATCGGTATTATCCATGCTACATTTATATTGTTCATTCCCTGCCATGGTGACACCGATAAATCAATACCGAGGAATGAATTCATCTGCTTAATAAGAGGAATACTTGTCTCCAAGACATTACTCATATTAGGGAATGTCTCTGACAATGTAGCCCATTTTTCAGGTGTAAATTTATATAATAAATCTATTACTTTATTTGTAACCGTATAGTCATTATTTTCTATAGGAAGTCTTACAGCTTTTGCCAAATCACTTATCTTATTTATATAATCAGACTGTTGCATAAGTGAAGTAGCCACAGTCTCAAATACGCTGCGAACACTTGTTACATATGCCGGTATTCTGTATATAACCTGATAAAGTCCGAACAATATAGGCATCTGTATAAGAAGCGGAAGACAACCGCCTGTCATACTTGTACCGTACTTACTGTATACAGCTCTTGTCTCAGCATTCATCTTCATTGCCGATTCATTATCTGTTTTTCCTTTATATTTATCCTGTATGGCCTTTATTTCAGGTTGAATTACAGCCATAAGTTTTTGTGACTTCTGCTGATTTATAGTCAAAGGTATCATTATTATATTAATTACAAGTGTAAAAATTATAATAGCGACACCGATATTTGTAATTCCCAAATCAAATATCAGATTCATTATAAATCCAAGTATTTCAGCAAACCAACCTATAATAGGTGTGGATGACTTTGTTAACAGTACAACGTCCAAGCTAATTCCTCCAAATTTCATTAGATTTTCTAACTTACTAAATTCCATAAATATACTTATGGCACAGGATCGTATCCACCTTTTGCAAAAGGATTACATCTGAGTATTCTCCATATACTAAGTACTGATCCCTTTATTATGCCATGCTTTTTTAAAGCCTCTATGGCATATTGTGAACAGGTAGGAGTATAAATACAATGTGTTCTTACCTTTAGCGGTGACAAATATTTTTGATAGAATCTAATAAGCTTAATCATACCCTTTAATACCAAGCTATTTATTTTCTTCAACATTTTCTCTATCCAGTCTATGTGATTTCAACAAATGTAAATAGGCACTCTCCAATTTATGGTAATCCCCTACATCTGCGCCTACTCGTACTACTACTATTATATCTAATCCCTTTTTCTCTATCTTATTCAATCTGAAAATTTCTCTCAATTTTCTTGCAAATGTATGTCTGACTACACTGTTACCGTTTTTCTTTGAAACCGATATCCCTATCCTGTTGTAATCCAAATTATTTCCATATACATACATAACAAGAGTTTTATTGGCATATGACTTTCCGTTCTTATATACCCTTTGAAAATCAGCATTACTTCTTAAAGAAGGAAAATTTTTCACATAAACTCCTCAAATGCAAAACGCATCTTATATTAGATTAAATGTAATACTACTATAAACTAAAAGGATAGTCATAAGACTATCCCTAAGTAATCTTCGACAGATAATTTCTTTACTACATAATGTAGTACTCATCTGTTTTCCGGCTGTTTGTTGCCTTATTTTTTTAAGCTGATAATCTAGCTCTTCCTTTTGCTCTTCTGGCAGCTAAAACTTTTCTACCGCCTGCTGAACTCATTCTTGCTCTAAAACCATGAACCTTAGATCTTTGTCTCTTCTTAGGTTGGAATGTCATCTTCATGATCTGATACCTCCTTATTTCTTTTCGTTTGTCCAGTCTTTTTTAAGTCTATGTTCTTTACTTTTCCAAAGAACGCACCCTAGTATTATATATAAAGAAGGTATACAAGTCAATAGCTTTATCGCTCTTCACTGATTTTTAATAATGTACCTGCTACAGCTAAAGTAAGGATTGAAGAAACTATCGCCTCTGCTACTCCCTGTGTTCCTATTATACCTACTATTACAACAGGCAACTGTGTCAACTCTCTCCCTGTTGCACTTGCATAATGCTCTCCGAACAGGAAGTATATACCGCTCATTACCAATATGGTGTTTGTTACTGCCGCCATGGCACCTGATACCAGGAGTGCTATTTTCACCTTACCTGTTTTTCTTATTGCTCTGAAAACAAGTGCAGCCACTATACCTACCAGTATTCTCGGAACAAAACATACTATTACAGATCTTATTCCGCCTGTGTATCCTGCTATGGCCGGTGCAAACGGTGAAAAACAAAATGATGTCGGGTTCGGCATGAATGTATTCTTCCACATACTGCCAAGTCCGAATACAAATCCCAGTCCTGCTCCCTCTTTCCACCCAAGTAAAATTGCCCCAATGGCTACCGTTACATGAATGATAGTTGCGTTCATTATACCAAGCGGTATAAATCCCAAAATAGGTACCAATGTCTGAATAATAATTATAGCTATGAAGATAGCCATGATTACCATTCTTTTTGTCTTCTGATAAGAATCTCTCTTCATTTTTTTCTCCTCTCGCTACTACTCCTATTGGATATAATGCACTTAATATTATATATTTAATACTCCGTTTTATCAATATTTTTATTATCTCAAAGTAAGAATATTGTTCCCCGGATTTTCGACTGTTAAAATTCTTATCAACATAATTATCCACATTCACCTGTATATTTTCATTGTTTAAAATCTAAATGTTTATATTTTAGTTATCCACATTTTGTTGATAGTGTGTGGATATTTTATTTTATCTCAATGTTGACATTTCTTATTTTGCTTTATTTTAAGCCGTTTCTCTTTGTCAACATCGTTATCAACATTCTGTGTATAAGGCTTTTTTACATCTATTTTTATCGTTTTTTAATATGGATAATTTATTTTACAATTTTTAATCAACTACGTTGTCCATAACTTTGTGAATATCTATGTTGATAATTTTCTTTTTTACTTTTTCTTTACATTGATATGAATACCTTTTTTTGATATACTTTACCTAGTTTATACTTATCCTAAAGGAGTAAAAAGGATGATAGATAAGATAAAATCCAGTTGGGAGGAAATAATCACGTTTTTAAGGGATGATTATGAGCTCTCACCTGTATCATACAATACATGGATAAAACCCATGATTCCGACATCAATCGATAAGGATTCAAAGGGAGTTTATACCTTGGTCATCACTGTTCCTTCACAACCTTTTAAAACTTATGTTACAAAAAAATACTCCCTGTACCTTTCGGTATCCATAGAGGAAGTTACCTTAATAAAATGTAATGTCGTTTTTATAGAAAAGTCGGAGCAGGAAACAAAAAAATATCCAAATACGCTGATAGACAATAAGCGGCATCCGGTAAACAACCTGAAGCTTTTAAGTGCAAATCTGGATCCGCTTTATACTTTTGATACATTCGTAGTAGGCAAAAGTAATGATCTGGCACATGCAACCGCTATAGCTGTAGCGGAATCTCCGGGAAGTCAAAATCCGGGGGAGCATTACAATCCCTTCTTTATATATGGAGGCGTTGGTCTTGGAAAAACTCACTTGATGCATTCCATTGCACATTACATATTGGAACACAATCCGGAGGCAATCATTTTATATGTCAGCAGTGAGAAATTCCTTAATGAATATATTGATGCGCTAAAAAACAGCAATTTACAGGAATATCGTTCAAAATATCGTAATGTAGATGTACTTCTTATTGATGATATTCAGTTTATCGGCGGTAAGGATGCAATACAGGAAGAACTTTTCCATACTTTCAATGCATTGTATGAGCAGAAAAAACAGATAATACTTTCTTCAGACCGACCTCCTATGGAGCTTAAAAACCTTGAAGAGAGGCTTCGTTCAAGGTTTGCCTGGGGTGTGGCAGTAGAGATTTTTTCTCCGGACTTTGAAACAAGAATGGCAATTCTTAGAAGTAAGGAAGAAAGAGACGGCAAAAACATTGATAATGAAGTTATTCAATTTATTGCTACCAATATAAAGAGTAATATCAGAATGCTTGAGGGAGCACTAAATAAGCTTTACGCTATGAGCAGACTTAATAAAAATCAGGAAATTGATATAGAGCTGGCAAAAACTGTACTGAAGGATATGATTACTCCCGATGCTCCTACAAAAATAACTTCAGAATATATCGCAACTGTGGTAGCCGATCATTTCAATATCACCGTGGCGGAATTAAAAGCCAAGGGAAGAAAAGAGCCGGTAGCAACTGCAAGACATATTACAGTTTATCTTTGCAGAAAAATGACCAATGATACTCAAACTAAAATAGGTCAGTTTTTAGGTGACAGAGATCACTCCACGATAGTCAATTCCGAGGATGTAATTACTAAGAGAATCGTCTCTGACAGTGAGCTGAATCAGACAATTGAAACTATCAAAAAGAAGATTTCTCCACAGTAATCCAAATTATACGGGTATTTCCCAAACATGGTGATGTTTACAAAAATAAGCTAAAAAGCAAGTATTTACAAGGCTTTTAAGACTTTTGCACTTATCCACACACTATAATAATACTAATACTAAAATATATTTAATTATTTATCATGGCGAGCGAGCTCTTTCCTGAGTAAAAAATCGCCAACCGGAGGAACAATGAATTTAAAATTTCAAAAAGCACAATTGGTAAATGCTTTAAGCATTGTAATGAAGGCTATATCTACCAAGACTTCAAGTGTTATTTTAGAATCAATACTTATAACGGCAGCTGATAACAGAGTTGTTTTAGACGCTACAGATACGGAACTTTCAATTCAAACAGAAGTGGATGCGATTATAGTAAATCCGGGTGGAGTAGTTTTAAATGCAAAACTATTCTCAGAGATTGTAAGAAAGTTTGAAAATACGGATTCTTTAATAGAGCTTGATGTAGATAAGGATTTCAAGACAACTATCAGATGTGACCAGGCGGTATTTAATATTATGGGAATTGATCCCGTAGAGTTTATACCGATGCCGAAGGTAGACAGGGATGATTTTATCAAGCTTTCACAGTTCAGTTTAAAAGAAGTTATAAGACAGACCGAGTTCTCAACAGCTATAAGCGATATCAACCGAATGATGGGTGGAGAGCTTATAGATATTAAAGACAATGTGGCTAAATTCGTTACTCTTGACGGACATAGAATGTCTATCAGAAATATTGAATTGAACGGGAATTTTGAAAATCAAAGATGTGTGGTTCCTATAAAGTCCTTACAGGAAGTTATGAGGATAATTGACAGCGATACTCAAAAAGATGTTAATATTTATTTTTCAAAGGATCATATACTCTTTGAGTTTGATAAAACACTTGTATTGTCAAGAATACTTGACGGTGAATATTTCAGAATTGAGACCATGCTCTCAAGTGATTATGATACCAAGGTTACCGTCAGCAGAAACAGATTTCAAAGTGCTATAGAGCAGGCTATGATACTTATCAGGGAAAATGAACATAAGCCTTTGATTCTCAATATAGAAAACGGAATACTTACATTGTCCGTAAATTCATCACTTGGATTTATGGATGCCAAAGTAAATATTGAAAAAAGCGGAAGTGATTTAAAGATTGCCTTTAACCCTAAGTTCTTAGTGGATGCATTAAAGGTAATTGATGATGATTTTGTAGATATTTATTTTACAAACGCAAAATCGCCATGCTTTATTAGAGACGATAAAAATTCATACACTTACCTGATATTGCCGGTAAATTTTGTAGGATAAAGGTGAAATATGCAAGAAGTTAAAATTAGAGATGAATATATAAAGCTGGAGCAGGCTATGAAGCTTGCAGGTGCTGTATCTATGGGTTCGGAAGCCAAGATGGTAATACAGGCCGGAGAGGTTTTGGTAAATTCCGAGGTGGAGCTTAGAAGAGGTAAGAAGCTTAGAGACGGCGATATATTTACATACGAGAACAATGATTATAGAATCGTTGGAGCTTAAGGACTATAGAAACTATGAGAGTTTGAATATCCAGCTTTCAAGCGGTGTAAATATATTTTACGGTGACAATGCGCAGGGAAAGACAAATATTTTGGAGTCAATATATCTTGCCACCACTTCAAAGTCTCATAGAGGAAGTAAAGATAAAGATATTATAAAATTCGGAAGCAATGAATCGCATATTAAGCTGATGATAGAAAAAAATAACTCATCGGTAAGGCTTGATATGCATTTGAAAAAGAGCAAGTCTAAGGGAGTTGCTATAAACGGTATTCCGATAAGAAAGCTTAGTGAGCTTTTCGGTACTTGTAATGTTGTATTTTTTTCTCCTGAAGATTTGAATATTATCAAGAGAAGTCCTAAGGAAAGAAGAAATTTTGTGGACATGGAGCTTTGTCAGTTAAATAAGCTCTATGTTTCCACTTTGGTTACCTACAATAAGGTGCTTGATCAGAGAAACAAGCTTTTAAAAGAAATCGGTTTTAAGAGCGGTGTTGAGGATACTTTGGATATCTGGGATATGCAGCTTGTAAAATACGGTAAGGATTTGATTGCTTACAGAGAAGCCTTTATAAAGGAATTAAATGAGGTCATTTTCGGTATACATTCTTTACTCTCAGGTGGTGAGAAGATAAATGTAGTATATGAAAAGAATGTTGAAAAAGATGATTTTGAAGAAGAACTGAAAAAATCAAGAACAAGTGATATAAGGTATAAGACTACAAATGTAGGACCACATAGAGATGATTTTTCATTTTTTCTAAACGGTGAAATGGATTTGAAAAAGTTCGGATCTCAAGGGCAGCAAAGAAGTCTTGCCTTATCATTAAAATTATCCGAGATAGAGCTTATAAAATCAAGATACGGAGAATTTCCTGTACTTTTACTTGATGATGTATTATCCGAACTTGACGGAAAAAGACAGTCTCACCTTTTGGAGTCCATAAAACATATTCAAACTCTTATTACCTGTACAGGTGTTGAAGATTTTTTGAATAAATCTTTGGATATTGGAAAGGTATTTAAAGTAACAAACGGTACAATAAAAGAAAGCGAATATAATTAACTCATTGTATACAAGTATTTTATAAAATTGTTTAAATTTTGAGTAATCAAAAAATTTCTTTTTTGTGGTGTTATTTGGATGTAAATAAAAATAAAAAATTTACACCTTGTTAAAAACTAATAAAAATATAGAATGCAAAAATGATAATATATAAAAAAATAATGTTAAAATTTTCGTAAAACTCTGTTAAAATTTGCAACCTTCAAAATTGTGTGTTATATTATCACACATAAATTCACACATGTATATTTATAAACTGATTTCGGAGGTAATATTCAATGACAAAAAAGAGAATTAATACATTCATAGGATCTATAGGAGCATTTATCGGAGTTTTAGTATTCTTATCTTATATACCGCAAATTATAGCAAATATAGGTGGTGAGAAATCTCAACCGCTGCAGCCGCTTGTAGCGGCAATATCTTGTTTGTTATGGGTTATATATGGCTTAACAAATGAACATAAAATAGATTATATCCTTATTATACCGAATGCGGCAGGTGTAGTTTTCGGATTTTTGACTTTTATAACAGCTTTGTAATAATGTATATTTTAGGGGTGCGTGGCACCCCTTTTTTCTTATTTATATGTAGTAATTTTATTCCACATTTTCAAAAAAAATGTTATAATATATCGATATGACATTAAGAGTAAATTTTCCTGAGAATGTATTCTCAGATGATTTAAAGGAGATAGTATGAGTACAGAGTATGATGCATCCCAAATTCAAATACTGGAAGGTTTAGAGGCCGTTAGAGTAAGACCCGGAATGTATATTGGTTCAATATCATCAAGGGGTCTTCATCATCTTGTTTATGAGATAGTAGATAACTCTGTAGATGAGGCTCTTGCAGGATTTTGTACCGAGATAAAGGTAAAAATAAATGAAGATAATTCAATCACTGTAAGAGATAATGGTAGAGGTATACCGGTAGACATTCAGCAAAAGGCAGGAAAGCCGGCGCTTGAGGTAGTATTTACAATACTGCATGCAGGAGGAAAATTCGGTGGCGGAGGATATAAGACCTCAGGCGGACTGCATGGAGTAGGTGCATCTGTAGTAAATGCATTATCTACATGGTTGGATGTAAAGGTTTATAAAGAAGGCAAAATTTATCATATGCGATTTGAAAAGGGTAAAGTCGTAGAAAATATGCATGTGATAGGTGAATGTGATCCCGGTGAAAGCGGTACCGAGGTAAGCTTCTTACCGGATGCAACTATATTTGAGGAAACAGTATATGACTTTGATATATTGAAAGTCAGATTGAGAGAGACAGCTTTTCTTACCAAGGCATTAAAAATTGTTTTGATTGATGACAGAGTAGAAAAAAAAGAAATGTCTTTCCACTATGAGGGTGGTATCAAGGAATTTGTTACCTATCTCAATAAGGGTAAGGCACCTATATACGATGAAGTAATATACTGTGAGGGTGTGAAAGAAAAGGTGGTTGTTGAAGTTGCAATGCAGCACAATGACACTTATACAGAGGGAATTTATACTTTTGTAAATAATATAAATACTCCTGAGGGTGGAACTCATCTTTCAGGATTTAAAAATGCACTTACAAAGACATTTAATGAATATGCCAGAAACAATAAACTGCTGAAGGAAAATGAGGATAATCTTTCAGGAGAAGACATAAGAGAAGGACTTGTAGCTATAATCTCTGTGAAGATACAGGACCCACAGTTTGAAGGTCAGACAAAGCAAAAACTTGGAAACTCCGAGGCACAGACTGCAGTTAATGCTATAGTAAGTGAGAAGCTTACTTATTTCCTTGAGCAAAATCCCGGAATAGCAAAGCTTATAAGTGATAAGGCTATTACAGCACAAAGAGCAAGAGCTGCGGCAAGAAAGGCAAGAGATCTTACAAGAAGAAAGTCTGCACTTGACGGTATGAGTTTACCGGGTAAATTGGCTGACTGTTCAAGTAAGAATCCTGAAGAATGTGAGATATTTATAGTCGAGGGAGATTCTGCGGGAGGTTCCGCAAAATCTGCAAGAAAGAGAGATACACAGGCTATTTTGCCTCTTAGAGGAAAGATACTCAATGTGGAGAAGGCAAGACCTGATAAGGTATATTCAAATGCCGAGATTAAGTCAATGATTACAGCATTCGGTACAGGTATACAGGAAGATTTTGATATCAGCAAGCTTCGCTATAATAAAATCATTATAATGACTGATGCAGATGTGGACGGAGCTCATATTGATACTTTGATGCTGACATTTATATACAGATTTATGCCTGAACTTATAAAGGAAGGTCATGTATATCTGGCTCAGCCTCCACTGTATAAGTTAGAGAAGAATAAAAAGGTATGGTACGCATATTCTGACGAAGAACTTGACAATATCTTAAAAGAAGTCGGAAGAGATCAGAATAATAAGATACAAAGATATAAAGGTCTGGGAGAGATGGATGCCGAGCAACTTTGGGAAACAACCATGGATCCTGAACGAAGAGTACTTAAAAAAGTGGTACTTGACGAGTCTATGCTTTCAGAAACAGATTTAACATTTAATACTCTTATGGGAGACCAGGTTGCTCCGAGAAGAGAGTTTATAGAGACAAATGCGAAGTACGTATCGAATTTGGATATTTAAAAAGGTAGGTTAAAATATGGAACCAAATGTTTTCGACAAGTTTAATGAGATCGACTTAAAGAAAACCATGGAAAAGTCATATATTGACTATGCAATGAGTGTTATTGCAGCAAGAGCGCTTCC
Source organism: Lachnoanaerobaculum sanguinis (assembly GCF_033242365.1). NCBI lineage: Bacteria > Bacillati > Bacillota > Clostridia > Lachnospirales > Lachnospiraceae > Lachnoanaerobaculum > Lachnoanaerobaculum sanguinis. Next base: position 5,780 of record NZ_BTHK01000019.1, on the reverse strand, counting down.
TGATATAAGAGACGGTTTAAAGCCTGTACAAAGAAGAGTGCTCTTTTCTATGATAGAACTGAATAACGGTCCTGATAAGCCACATAGAAAATGTGCCCGTATTGTCGGAGATACAATGGGTAAATATCACCCACACGGAGATTCTTCAATATACGGATCATTGGTAAATATGGCTCAGGACTGGTCCATGAGATATCCTCTTGTGGACGGACATGGAAACTTCGGATCTGTGGACGGAGACGGCGCGGCTGCCATGAGATATACAGAGGCAAGACTCTCAAAAATCGCAATGGAGATGCTTGCCGATATAAATAAGGACACTGTTGACTTTGCTCCGAACTTTGATGAGACTGAAAAAGAGCCTACAGTATTGCCGTCAAGATATCCGAACCTGCTTGTAAACGGTACTACAGGTATTGCGGTAGGTATGGCCACAAATATTCCACCTCACAATTTAAGCGAGGTAATAGATGCTGTAGTAAGGATAATAGATAATAAGATAGAAGAAAAAGAATCTACTATCGATGAGATGCTTGATATCATAAAGGGACCTGATTTCCCTACAGGTGCACATATACTTGGACTTAGAGGAATCAGAGAAGCCTATACTACAGGTAGAGGAAAGATAAAGGTAAGAGCGGTATCTGAAATAGAAGCCATGCCAAACGGCAAAAACAGAATTATAGTTACCGAGCTTCCATATCTTGTAAATAAAGCAAAGCTTATCGAAAAGATTGCCGAACTTGTAAAAGATAAAAGGATAGACGGTATTACAGATCTTAGAGACGAATCAAACCGTGAAGGAATGAGAGTCGTTATAGAACTTAGAAGAGATGTAAATGCCGGAGTTATATTAAACAGATTATATAAGCATACACAGTTACAGGAAACTTTCGGTGTAAATATGCTGGCACTTGTAAATAATCAGCCTAAGGTACTTAATATTTTACAGATGCTTGAGTATTATCTTGCACATCAGGAGGATGTTGTAACAAGAAGAACAAAGTATGATCTCAATAAAGCTAAGGAGAGAGCTCATATTTTGGAAGGTTTGCTTATAGCTCTTGATAATATTGATGAAATTATAAAGATTATCAGAGGCAGTGCAAATGTAAGTGTTGCAAAAGAAGAACTTATAAAAAGATTCGGACTTACCGATGTACAGGCTCAGGCTATAGTTGATATGCGTCTTAGAGCTCTTACAGGTTTGGAAAGAGAAAGACTTGAGTCCGAGTACAATGAGCTTTTGGCTAAGATTTCATATTTTGAGGGAATATTGGCAGACGAGAAGAAACTTCTGGGTGTGATAAGAGAAGAAATCCTTGTAGTTGAAGATAAGTATAAGGATGACAGAAGAACAGGCTTTATACAGGATGATGATATGGAGGATGAGGACCTTATCCAAAGAGAAGATATCATCATTGCAATGACAAAGCTTGGATATATAAAGAGAATGAGTCCTGACAATTTTAATGTCCAAAACAGAGGAGGTAAGGGCATCAAGGGAATGCAGACCATTGATGACGACTTTATCGAAGACATTGTTATGTCAACTACTCACAACGATATATACTTCTTCACAAATAAGGGTAGAGTATATAATATAAAGGGATATAAGATTCCGGAAGCTTCAAGGACTGCAAGAGGTGTTGCAATAGTAAACTTATTGAATTTGCAGCCTGATGAGAAGATTTCGGCTATTATACCAAGTGAAGCAAAGTCAAAGGACGGATATCTCTTTATGGTAACCAAGAAAGGTACTATAAAGAAATGTCAGATTAATCTGTTTGACAATATAAGAAAGAACGGACTTGCGGCCATAAATCTCACAGAAGATGATGAGCTGATAGAGGTTAAGGTAACTCATGGTGATGACGATCTTATCATAGTTTCAAAAGACGGTATGTGTATAAGAATCAATGATAAGGATATAAGAGCTATGGGTAGAGGTGCTACCGGTGTTCGTGGTATGAGACTGAATAGAGATGATGAGGTCATCGGAATGCAGCTGGCATCTCAAGGGGAGTATTTGCTTCTTGTTTCTGAGTATGGGTATGGAAAGAGAACAAGGATATCCGAGTTCAAAGTCCAAAACAGAGGCGGTAAAGGTATCATATGCTATAAAGATAATGAAAAGACCGGAAAGTTGGTCGGAGCAAAACTTGTTAATGAAGACAGAGAGCTTTTGCTTATAACCACAGAGGGAATCATTATCAGAATAGAAGTAAGCGGAATATCAGTGCTTGGAAGAGCCGCATCAGGTGTTAAGCTTATGAATATAGACAGAGATAGCGATACCAAGATTGCAAGTATTGCTAAGGTCAGAGAGGAGAAAAACACCGAATCTGAAGAAGAAAGCAATACATAGAAGGGAAATAAAATGCAAAAAATACCATTTTTGACATTAGATAAAGTAAGAGAAATTGTAAAAACATATCCGACTCCATGGCATATATATGACGAAAAAGGAATCAGAGAGAATGCAAAAAGATTAAATGAAGCGTTCAGTTGGAATAAGGGATTTAAAGAATACTTTGCTGTAAAAGCCACTCCGAACCCTTTTATAATGAAAATATTAAAAGAATGCGGTTGCGGTATGGACTGTTCTTCTATGACAGAACTTGAATTAAGTGATGCATGCGGTTTTAGCGGAAAAGATATAATGTTTTCCTCAAATGAAACTCCTATAGAAGAATTTAAGTTTGCAAATGATCTCGGAGCAATAATAAACTTGGATGATATCACACATATAGAATATGTTGAAAAGGCTTGTGGAAAATTGCCTGAGACTATGAGTGCCAGATACAATCCGGGTGGATTCTTTACTATGTCAAACGGTATAATGGACAATCCGGGAGATGCCAAATACGGCATGACTCCCGATCAGATTATAGAAGCATTCAATATAATGAAGTCAAAAGGTGTAAAGTACTTCGGTATTCATGCATTTCTTGCAAGTAATACGGTTACAAATGAGTACTATCCTAAGCTTGCAAAGGAACTGTTTGAGTTTGCCGTAAGAATAAAGAATGAATGCGGTATATGCGTAAGCTTTATAAATCTGTCAGGTGGAGTCGGTATACCGTATACACCCGATCAGGAGCCTAATGATATATTTGAAATAGGCAAAGGTGTAAAAAAGGTCTATGATGAAGTACTTGTAGCAAACGGTATTAAAGATGTGGCTATTTTTACGGAACTTGGTAGATATATGCTTGCACCATATGGAGCTTTGGTAACGGAGGCAATACATGAAAAGCATACACATAAGGAATATATAGGTGTGGATGCCTGTGCGGTAAATCTTATGCGACCTGCCATGTATGGAGCATATCATCACCTTAGCGTACTTGGTAAGGAAGAAAAAATTTCAGATCATACATATGATGTTGTAGGTTCACTGTGTGAAAACAATGATAAGTTTGCTATAGACAGAAAACTTCCAAAGATAGACAAGGGTGATTATATCTATATTCATGATACAGGAGCACATGGATTTGCAATGGGATATAATTATAACGGAAAATTAAAGTCGGCAGAGCTTTTATTACAGGAAGACGGAAATGTAAAACTTATAAGAAGAGCCGAGACTGATAAGGATTACTTTGCAACCTTTGATTTCTGTGACATTATGGATAAATATTTGAAATAAAATGAAAAACATTCTTTTCAGGTTTAAGAAATAATTCATAATAAGTTCAACAGTATTTCAATTCTTTTACGAAGAAGTATGATAATATTACATCATCATAACGAAGCACTTACAATGAATCCTATATATAGAAATCCTTAAGAAGGCACCCCGTAAAAAGGGTGCTTTTTTAATTTGTTGAAATATCATTCTTGTATTGCTTAAAATATTAGAACTTGATAGAATGTACAGGATGTAGCTTTTGGATTTTGATCCTGCAGAGGTTATATCAGTAGGTATGTTTTAAGAGGAGAACAAAAATGATTGATAATGTATCATATCTCTTTGGATTCTTAGGCGGTCTTGGACTTTTCCTATACGGAATGCATATCATGGCGGACGGTATGCAAAAGACTGCCGGAGGGAAGATGCAACAGTTCCTCAGTAAGATAACGGATAACAGGTTTACAGCCATCTTACTGGGTGCGGTAATAACAGCCATAATACAAAGCTCAGGTGCTACCACTGTAATGGTAGTAGGTTTTGTTAGTGCCGGAATGTTAAGCCTTGTCCAGGCTGTAGGTGTAATCATGGGTGCCAATATAGGTACTACAATTACAGCGTGGGTAGTATCACTTGGAACAATAGGCGATTCACTCAAGCTCTTTCAGCCGGGATTCTATGCACCTTTAATGATTGGTATAGGTGCGATATTTATACTGTTTTCAAAATCCGACAAGAAAAAAACTATAGGTGAAATAATTCTGGGACTTGGAATGCTGTTTTTGGGACTTGATCTTATGGCAGGCAATATAAAACCTTTCACAAGTGCTCCTATATTTTCGGAAGCGTTCAGAGTACTTGGAGGTAATCCGATACTCGGTATAATAGTAGGTATTGTAGTAACAGCTCTTATGCAAAGCTCATCAGCATCTGTAGGTATTTTACAGACACTTGCATTTAACGGTGTGGTAAATACTGCAGCAGCTATATATATAACTCTCGGACAAAATATCGGTTCCTGTGTTACAGCTATTATTTCAAGTTTGGGAAGCTCAAGAACTGCAAAGAGAGCCGCAGCTATACATCTTTTATTCAATACAATAGGTGCTATAGTCTTCGGTATACTTGGATTTATTGTATTTCAAGTGAATGTAAAACTCGCAAATCATACTATCAATGCTGTAGAGATTTCAATATTTCATACATTCTTTAATCTTACAATGACTACACTACTTTATCCTTTTGCGGGACTTCTTGTAAAACTTTCAGGAATGATTATAAGAGGTAAGGATGATGAAGTTGAGGAAGAGGTAAAAGAGCCTGTACTACAGCTTGATGAAAGAGTTCTTCTAAGCCCGGCTTTTGCTGTACAGACTGCAAATAATGAAGTTGCCCGCATGGGAGAAATTGCTCTAAAAAGTTTAAATGCGGCTATGAGTGCCATCAACAATAAAAGCCTTGAAGATATAGAAACAGTTGCAAAATGTGAAAAGAAGCTTGATGATATGCAGGAAGCTTTGACTGAATTTCTTATAAAGGTAGACAATCTTTCACTGAGTGAAAGTCAGAAGAAGCATATTAACAATCTCTTCAATATGGTAACAGATATAGAAAGAGTCGGTGATCATGCGGACAACCTTTCTGAAAATGCAAAGTATATGATAGATAATAATCTTGAATTCAGTGATCTAGGTAAAGAAGACCTTGCAGAAATTTCAAAAGACAGTATTGAAGCCTTTGAGATTGCACTTAATGCAAGAAGCGGTGATGCTCTTAGAGCTGTGAGAAAGGTCAATAAGCTTGAGGATGAAGTGGATATGCTTGAGGATGAAATGAGAGAAAAGCATATCGAGAGATTATCAAAGGGAGATTGTAATCCACAGGCAGGAATTGCCTTCCTTGATATCATAAGTAATTTGGAGCGTGTATCGGATCATGCAACAAATATTGCGGGATATGTAAAGAACGAAATATAAAATAAGAAGTTTTAAAGATTTACTTGCAATTATGTTTATAATCCTGTCTTTGACAGTTTCAAAAGTTAAAATGCCCTTGAACCCCAGTATTTTACTGGCTTTCAGGGCATTTTTATTTCGTTTTGAAAATAAAAAAATAGTATTTTATTTTCCTTTGCTTTGTTTTTGTA
>NZ_BTHK01000018.1:0-61752 GCF_033242365.1 Lachnoanaerobaculum sanguinis | reverse complement strand
TTGAAGACTACGAGGTAGATAGGGCCAAGATGTAAGTACAGTAATGTATTAAGTTGATGGTTACTAATAGGTCGAGGGTTTAACCAAGAAGGATAGAAATTTATAATACTCGGAATTTGGTAGGCAGTTTTGAAAGTATATGCGCGAGTGGCTCAGTTGGTGGAGTACGACCTTGCCAAGGTCGGGGTCGCGGGTTCGAGTCCCGTCTCGCGCTCTGAAAGAAGTCTTGTTTAAGGCTTCTTTTTTATTTTGTATATGGTAGCTACTGAAAGATTTGCTACCCTTTTGAAAAATGGAATACATGAATATGTATAAAAATGCATACATTATATATAATAGGATATTTTTCTTGACAATATAATATTAGGTGCTATACTTAAATAGTAATGATTCTTATTTTTAGAAAGGGATATACATGAAGGATCTAAAATACAGTAGACAAAGGGAGGCTATCTTGGACAATTTGAAGTCTAGAGTCGATCATCCTACAGCTGATATGCTCTTTCAGTCACTACGAAAAGATGATCCTAAGATTAGCTTAGGTACTGTTTATCGAAATCTTGGCTTGCTCGCCGAGCTTGGTCGTATAAACAAGATTTCCGCTCAAAACGGAATCGAAAGGTATGATTATAATACCAATGAACATTATCATTTTTCATGTAAAGCATGTTCAAAGCTCATTGACTTGCCGGCCGATATCGCAAAAGATTTAAATGACAAGGCAGTGCATGATGATATTGGAGTGGTAGAAAATCATTCACTTATTTTTTATGGCTATTGTAGGGAATGCTATCAAAAAATGATTTATATGGATTCAAAAAAGGCTGTTTAGCCTTTGAATCTTTTAAGTCGGCATTTCATATCAATATAGTAATTTTGATATTTATTAGGAGGAAATTTTTATGTCAAAGTACGCAGGAACAAAAACAGAGAAGAACTTAATGGATGCATTTGCAGGTGAGTCACAGGCTAGAAATAAGTATACATATTACGCTTCAGTAGCTAAGAAGGCAGGATATGAGCAGATGGCAGCTCTTTACCTTGAGACAGCAGAGCAGGAGAAAGAGCATGCAAAGATGTGGTTTAAGGAGTTCCACGGAATCGGAACACCTGAGGAGAACCTTGTAGATGCGGCAGCAGGTGAGAACTTTGAGTGGACAGATATGTATGCTCGTATGGCAAGAGAAGCAAGAGAAGAAGGATTTGAGGCTCTTGCAAAGAAGTTTGAGCTTGTAGCAAAGGTTGAGGCAAGCCACGAGAAGAGATATCTTCAGCTTCTTGAGCATTTAAAGAATGATGGAACTTTCAAGGGAGACGCTCCTCTTGGATGGAAGTGCCGTAACTGTGGATATATCCACGAGGGTGCTGACGCTCCTACAGTATGTCCTGTATGTGCTCATCCACAGGCATACTTTGAGAGAATGACTGTAAACTATTAATATTTGGGTTTACGAAACATCTTCACAATATTGTAAAATCTTAAATTAGATATATACTCCCCGACAGCTCAATCGGGGAGCTTTTTAATATTTGCTGCAGCTATAGTCAAATGCAGTAAAGATGTGATATAATAATATCTATTGTTTTATGAAAGAAAGCAAGCAAGGTAAAATTGCTGTTATTAAAACGAAATAAAATATTTTGGAGGTCAACATGGCAGAAGAGACAATGAAGGATTTTGAGAAGGAGCTTGAAGAATCATATAAAACTATGGATACAAAAGAAGATCCGGATGCAGGAAAGTGGGATGTCTTTGAAAAAATGTTAGCTGAGAAGACAGTTGCAAAGGTTAAAATTACAGAGGTTGTTAAGGGCGGATGTATCGCTTTCTTAGAGGAAGTAAGAGCATTTATTCCTGCAAGTCAGCTATCTACACAGTATGTAGAGAATCTTGACGAGTTCCTCGGTAAGAGCCTTGAAGTTGTAGTAATTACATCTGAACCTGCTAAGAAGAAACTTGTTCTTAGCCACAGAGCAATTGAGAAGGAAGAGGCTAAGAAGGAGAGACAGGCTAAGCTTGACAGCGTTAAGGTTGGAGATGTACTTGAGGGTAAGGTTGATTCAATCAAGGATTACGGTGCTTTCATCGATCTTGGAGACGGAATCTCAGGATTACTCCATGTATCACAGATTTCAAACCAGAGAGTAAAGAACCCTGCTGCAGTACTTAAAGAGGGTGAGACTGTAAAGGTTAAAGTAACAGGTATTAAAGATGGTAAGATTTCACTTTCAAAGAAAGCACTTGAGGAGAATGTAGAACCTAAGGATCCTTCAAAGGGCTTTAAATATGTAGAAAAGGGAGTTGCATCTACATCTTTGGCAGGATTATTAAAGGATATTAAATTAGACTAAAGGAGTGTTCGTATGGCAGAAAGTAAAGCAAAAGCTCTGCAAAAAGAACTTTCATTTGAATATCCTCATATAGCAAAAGTGTCTCCTGAGCAAATTTCAAAAGCTCAGGAGTTTGCTGAAGGCTATAAGAAATTTTTAGATAAGTCAAAGACCGAGAGAGAAGTGGTAAAAGAAGCTGTCAGCTTACTTGAGGCAAACGGATATACAGTCTTTGACCCTAAAAAGAGCTATAAAGCCGGGGATAAGGTATATAAAGTAAACAGAAAAAAAGCAATACTTGCATCTACAATAGGTAGTGAGCCTATCACTGAAGGTTTAAGGATTAACGGAGCACATATTGATTCTCCAAGACTTGATCTCAGGCCTAATCCGCTCTATGAAAAGAGTGAGATATCATATTTCAAAACTCATTACTATGGTGGAATAAGAAAGTATCAGTGGGCAACCATACCGCTTTCAATGCATGGTGTTATATTTAGAAAAGACGGCAGTTTTGTTGAGATAAATCTTGGTGAAAAAGAAGAGGATCCGGTATTTTATATAAGTGATTTGCTTCCTCATCTTTCAAGCAAACAAGATCAAAGAAAACTGTCGGAAGGTATCAAAGGTGAGGAATTAAATATTTTCCTCGGAACATTGCCGTTTGATGATACCGATGATGTAAAAGAGGCTGTAAAGCTTAAGACACTTGAAATATTAAATAATATGTACGGTGTTACAGAGAGAGATTTTGCAAGAGCGGAGATAGAATTTGTCCCTGCGACAAAGGCAAGAGATATTGGCCTTGATCGTTCACTTGTAGGAGGATACGGTCATGATGACAGAGTCTGTGCTTATCCTGCGCTTATAGCGGAGATTGAAGCAAAGAATCCGAAGTATACAACACTTACAATACTTGCAGACAAAGAGGAGATAGGTTCAGCAGGAAATACAGGACTTCATTCTCACTTTGTGTATGATTATATAGAGTATTTGTCACAGGGATTCGGCGCTGATGTAAAAGAAGTGTGTGAAAAATCATCATGTCTTTCATCAGATGTAAATGCCGCATTTGATCCTACTTTCCCTGATGTGTTTGAACCTAACAACTCATCATATCTGAACAGAGGTTGTGTACTTACAAAGTATACAGGTTCAAGAGGAAAGTCTTCTTCATCAGATGCAAGTGCAGAGTTTATGAATAAAGTTATATCAATAATGGAAGAAAACAATGTACATTGGCAGATAGGAGAATTGGGCGCCCTTGACGTTGGTGGTGGCGGTACCATTGCTCAGTATGTCGCAATGATGAATATAGATGTAGTAGATTTGGGAGTTCCCGTAATCTCTATGCATTCACCATATGAGGTGATATCAAAATTAGATTTATATAATACATATCTTGCATTTAAGGCGTTTTATTTATAATGTCAGGTGCAGGGTGAGAGGTTTTTATTTATGAAATTAAAAAAGTTAGCTTTGATAGGAATGGTTGTTGTAGCTACAATGAGTGCATGTGGTATACAAAAAAAAGATACTACTGAGACTCAGACAACAGCAGAGGGAGAATCAAAGGCAAATGCAGATGTTAAAAGACCAAGTGATTACGGTACAGCCGAGCTTGGAAAGTATGTCGGTGTTGAAATACCTAATATCGATACAAGTGTAAGTGATCAGGATGTGGAAGCACAGATAAATACTGAATTAACGCAAGATCCAGATGTGGTTGAAGTAACAGACAGAGCCGTACAGGAAGGTGATACGGTAAATATAGACTACACCGGAACAAAGGACGGAGTTGCCTTTGACGGAGGATCTGCAACAGGTTATAATTTGGTAATCGGAAGCAACAGCTTTATCGAAGGATTTGAGGCAGGACTTATAGGTCACAGCATCGGAGAAGATGTAAAACTTGATCTTACATTCCCTAAGGATTATAATAATGCCGATTTAGCCGGAGCCGCAGTGGTATTTGATGTGAAGATAAATTCAATATCAGTGTCATCTCCTGCAACTCTTACAGATGAGTGGGTAAATAAGCATACGAACGGTGAGCAGAAAACAGTAGATGAGTTTAGAGCTGCCGTGAAGGCAAAACTTGAGGAACAAAGAAGCAAGAGCGCAAAGTCACAGGATCAGTACAATGCGATTGCTACCGTAATTGCAGATTCAAAATTTGAAATGAAGGATGAGGCTATTGATTTTGAATATAATAATATCTATAAGCCTATCGATAATATGATCACACAGTACGGTATGGACCTTGATCAGTATGCTTCAGCTTACGGCATGAGTGCGGATGAACTCAAAACACAGATCAGAAATCAGGCTGAAAGCTATGTTAAGCAGGTTATTGTCACAAGAGAAATCTATAAGAAAGAGAAAATGTCTCTTACAGATGAGGATTACCAGGTAGTTGTAGATTTAAACGGCGGTTCTTTGACAAAAGATGAGCTTATACAGCAGTATGGTAAAGATGATGTTGAAGAAACAGCCAAGACATATAAAGTTGTAAACTTTATCCTTGACAATGCCAAGAGAACAGATGTTACAGTAAACATCAACGGTGAGACTATGGGCAGTGAAGAGGGCGCAAGCGCTGAAGGTGCAAATGAAGAGACTACAGCTGAGGGAGAAAGCGAAGCTTCCGAGAGTGCAGCTGCTGAAGGCAGTGAGGCGGCACAGTAATGAAAGCACTGTTCTTTGATATAGATGGTACCTTGATTGACAATGATACCAAACAGGTGCCGAAATCCGCATTAAAAGCCATAGAAGAAGCGAGAGCTGCCGGACATTTGACATTTATAAATACCGGAAGAGTAGAATGTATAATAGGAAATATTAAAAACAGATTTAATATGGACGGTTATATTTGTGGATGTGGAACACAGATAGTTGTCGGAGACAAGACCATCTTTGAGAAGAGGATAGATCATAACAGAGGCATTGAAATAAAAAAGCTGTTAAAGAAATTTAATGTTGAAGGTATGCTTGAGGCGAGGCAGGGAATTTATTTTCCTGCCAAACCTTTTGTATATCCTGAGATTACAGAGAATATATTTGATGCGATATGTTCCACTATAGAACCGTCTGTGGGAGAATTTGAAAAGGATGATTATGACTTTGATAAATTCTGTATTATAGATGATCCGAGATTTTCAAGGAGTGATCTGAAATCATTTTTTGCTGAATGCGATGATTTTGATATAATAGATCGAGGCGCAGGATTTTATGAATGTGTGCCATATCCTTGTTCAAAGGGAAAAGCTGTACTTCAAGTGCTGGATTATTACAATATAGCATTGGAAGATGCTTATGTATTTGGGGATAGTATGAATGATTTGCCGATGTTTACATGCGGAGCCGGGAACAGAATACTTCTTGGGGAGCATGATACCGCATTGGAAGAATATGCTACATACTTTGCAAAAAAAGTATCAGAAGATGGGATATATTTATCAATGAAAGAGCTTGAACTTATATAGTTACTTTCATTGACATTAGTATTTGGAGAGATTATGTTTTTCAAAGATGTTTGGAAAGATGTACAGGCTGTAAAGGATAGGGATCCGGCAGCCAGAAGTGCGTTTGAAGTTTTATTTTTATATCAAGGCGTACATGCATTGATTATGCATAGAATTGCACATTGGTTCTATAAAAAGCATATGTTTTTTATAGCAAGATGGATATCACAGATTTCAAGATTTTTTACAATGATAGAGATACATCCGGGGGCTGAAATAGGCAGCGGAGTACTTATAGATCATGGTGCAGGTATTGTAATCGGAGAAACAGCGGTAGTTGGTGACAACTGTACACTGTATCAAGGAGTGACTCTCGGAGGTGTAGGAACCGCCAAGGGGAAAAGACATCCTACACTTGGAAAGAATGTAATGGTCGGTGCCGGTGCGAAAATACTGGGATCATTTGAGGTTGGAGACAATGCATCAATAGGAGCAAATTCGGTTTTATTAAAACCTCTTGAAAGTGATTCTACAGCTGTGGGTATTCCCGCAAAGCCTGTAAGATTAAACGGTCAGGTTGTTGAAAAGAAGCATAAACTGGCACAGGTAAATGCGGATATTTCAAAGCTTGCCGAGACCATAGATATAATGAATGAGAGAATAAGAAAAATGGAAGAACTGCTGAATCAAAACGGTATTGATACAAGCTGTCTGGAAGACGGTAGAGATACCACAGAGTTTGCCGATTGGGTAATCTAATGAAAGCAGAATTAAATACAGTAAGCAGACGATTGGGAGTCGGTTATTCGACTTTCGATTTGTCTGCTTTTTTAGAAGAAAAAGCATTTGTATATCTTTTGCGCTGCAATGATAACAGTTTATATTGCGGATGGACATCCGATATACCAAAAAGAATCAAGGCTCATAATGCCGGAAAAGGTGCTAAATATACCAGAGCAAAATTGCCCGTGGAATTGGTATATTTTGAGGTATATGCAGATAAAGTTGCGGCAATGCAAAGAGAATATGAAATAAAGCAGTTAACAAAGCTTGAAAAGGAAATGTTGATAGATGAATCTGAAGATATTGTATGAAGATAAAGATGTAATAGTGACAGTAAAGCCAAGGGGAATATCGAGTCAATCCAGTAACAGTTTTGAAGAGGATATGGTCAGTCTGTTAAAAAAGCATATGGGAAAAGACGCCTATGTAGGAGTGATACATAGATTGGATAAGCCGGTATACGGAATAATGGTATACGGTAAGAATAAAAAAGCCACAGAAATCCTTTGCAATGAGCTTAGAAAAAAGAATATAGAAAAGACCTATGAAGCTTTGGTAGACGGACTTCCTGAGAGTGATGAAGGAGAGCTTATAGACTTTATAAAGAAACTTGATAACAATGTAAGTAAAGTTGTTGAAAAGAGTACTGCAGGAGCTAAAGAAGCTGTATTAAAGTATAAAGTACTGGAGTCGTATAAGAAGGACGACAGATATATTACAAGACTTAGAATAAATCTTATAACCGGAAGACATCATCAGATAAGACTTCAATGTGCAAGTCACGGTTTTCCGCTGTATGGGGATCACAAGTATAATAAAAGACTTACAAATGTTAAGGCGGATGAGGATAAAGTACTCTCTTTGGCGGCTGTAAACTTAAGCTTTAAGCACCCTAAAACAGGCATGGAATTAAATTATAAAATTAATGCGGATTTTTGAAAAAAAAGTATTGACAAAGAACATATAAAATGATAAAGTTAGGGAGTACTAACCAAGGTAAATAAATTTTCTTTAAGAATAAAGAAAACGGAGGTAGGTATGCCCGTTGATATAGTAAAAAGGCTTGCATCAAGCAGTGATGACAGTGTGGAGCTGAGACTCATCATTCAAAATGCGGCAGTATTGAAGGGGAAAAGAATTTCCGGGATGCTCTTTTTAAATGACAAAGAGTTAGCCATAATAAGTGAGAAACTAAGGAAAACAAGTATCAGCTTGATGATTCTTTGCACTTGTAAGAAGAGACATTTGGTTTTGATATACAGAGCAAAAGAACTTGAAGAGTATCTTAAAAGATCAGAGGTTAGTGACTATTTAAGAGGGTTTGGATATAGGAGAGATGATTTCATATCAAATCTTATCAGACTGCATCAGAGGATGAACGGTTTTTATAATAAAATTAAAGAGTTTCCTCATGAGGTGGGAGTATTTTTAGGATATCCTATATGTGATATAAAGGGCTTCCTTGAAAACAAAGGAGAGAGGTATCTACATAGCGGGTATTGGAAAATATATGGCAACTTGGAAGAGACCAGGGAAAAGTTTTTAAGCTATGATGAGGCTAGAGAGATTGCTATTGACGAGTTCTTAGCCGGAAACAGGCTTGAGAATATAGCTTGTTGATAATGATTTATATGCCTATAAAAATATTCTTTTAAGGAGTAAAAATATGGAAAAAGCAATTATCGTTTATTGGAGTTCAACAGGAAACACAGAAGCTATGGCAAATGTGATAGCTGAAGGAGTAAAGGCGGCAGGCGGAACACCTGAGCTTGTATTTGTAGACAGTGTTAATGTAGATGAATTACTTGCACAGCCTGCATTTGCTATCGGATGTCCTGCAATGGGAGCTGAGGAGCTTGATGAGTCAGTTGAGAGCTTTGTATCAGAGATAGAAGGTAAGGTGTCAGGTAAAAACATTCTTTTATTCGGTTCATACGACTGGGGCGATGGAGAGTGGATGAGATTATGGGTTGAGCGCATGCAAAATGCCGGAGCAAATATTATCGGTGGAGAAGGCATTATAGCAAACCTTGAGCCTGATGATGATGCAAAAGCTGCATTGGAAGCGGCTGGAAAGCAGTTAGCTGCATTTTAATTTTTTTGGTCTTACATTAGGACAACCTAATTTAAGATATGACAGTGAAAGCTGTCATAATATATAGTGTAGTGGTGAAAGTCATTACACAAACAATATGGTGGTGAGAACTATCATATACTATCAAGTAAGACTTGAGCAACCTTATTTGATAATATACAGTGTTACACATATTGAAATTTCCTCTTACTTAAAAGACAGGCCTTGAGCAAGCCTGTCTTTTTCTTTGGTAAAATATATCATAGTATAAATTTATTGCCTTCAATTAAAGTGTTTTCGCTTGACATAAACGGTATGTCATAGTATAATCTCACGGAACTAGTTAGATTAAGTATTGAATTCGCCACATACGCCGGTATAGTGGTTTTTTTCTAATCTTAAAGTTGGATTGAAGTTGAAGTTTTGACTTCAAAATGAAAAATAAAGGACAGTTTTACTTTGTAAGAGTGAAATAGAAGTCAAAATGGAGGAAATATGGCAGAAAAAAAGCATATATTAACTTATGAGGGACTTAAGAACTTAGAGGAAGAGTTACAGGATTTAAAGGTAAATAAGAGAAAAGAAATTGCTGAAAAGATAAAAGAGGCAAGAGAGCAGGGCGATCTTTCAGAGAATGCAGAATATGATGCCGCTAAGGATGAGCAAAGAGATATAGAAGCAAGAATAGAGCAACTTGAGAATCTTTTAAAGAATGCGGAAGTTGTTGTGGAAGATGAAGTTGATCTGGATACAATAGGTATCGGATGCAAAGTTAAGATTCTTGATAAAGAATTTGACGATGAGCTTGATTTTAAGATTGTAGGTTCTACAGAAGCAGACTCACTTGCAGGTAAGATAAGCAACGAATCACCACTCGGTAAGGCATTGCTTGGTAAAAAAATCGGAGAAACAGCAGTTGTAGAAACACAGGCAGGTGTTTCGGAATATATGGTATTAGGAATACAAAGAGTATCTTAAGGAGGAAATATGGCAAATAGCAATGAACCAATGACAACAGAGGACCTGAATCATATTTTAAAGGCAAGAAGAGACAAACTTGCAGAGTTACAGGCGGCAAACAACGACCCTTTCTTTATCACAAAGTATGATGTAGAAAAGCATAGTGCAGATATAAAGGACAACTTCGAGGAATTAGACGGAAAAAGTGTCAAGATTGCAGGTAGACTTATGTCAAAGCGTGTCATGGGTAAGGCGTCATTTTGTCATGTACAGGATTTAAAGGGAAGAATACAGGCATATGTAGCAAGAGATTCTGTAGGAGAGGACGAATACAAGGCATTCAAGAAGCTTGATATCGGTGATATCGTAGGTGTTACAGGTGAAGTTTTCAAGACACAGACAGGTGAGATAAGCTTGCACGCTACAAAGGTAGAGTTGCTTTCAAAGAGCTTAAAGCCGCTTCCTGAGAAATTCCATGGACTTACAGATACAGATACAAGATATCGTCAAAGATATGTGGATCTTATAATGAATGAGGATGTTAAAGACACATTTATAAAGAGATCAAAAATAATAACAGAGATCAGAAAGTTCCTTGACGGTCAGGGATTCATGGAAGTTGAGACCCCTATGCTTGTAAGCAATGCAGGCGGTGCGGCCGCAAGACCTTTCAATACACATTTCAATGCTTTAAATGAAGATGTAAAACTTCGTATTTCACTTGAGCTTTACCTTAAGAGACTTATTGTAGGTGGACTTGAGAGAGTATATGAAATAGGTAGAGTGTTTAGAAATGAGGGTGTTGATACAAGACATAACCCTGAGTTTACACTTATGGAGCTTTACCAGGCATATACAGATTATCACGGTATGATGGATCTTACTGAAAATATGTTCAGATACTTGGCAGAGAAAGTTTGCGGTACTACTACAATACCTTATGCCGAGGCAATGATAGATCTTGGAAAGCCTTTTGAGAGAATTACAATGGTTGAGGCTATAAAGAAATACTCAGGAATTGACTTTGAACAGATAGAGACAACAGAGGAAGCAAAGGCACTTGCAAAGGAAAAAGGTATTGAGTTTGAAGAGCGTCACTCAAGAGGCGATATCATCAATCTCTTCTTTGAGGAGTTTGTAGAGGAGAAACTTATACAGCCTACATTTGTAATGGATCATCCTATAGAGGTTTCACCACTTACAAAGAAAAAGCCAAGCGATCCAAGATATGTAGAAAGATTTGAGCTCTTTATCTACGGTAGAGAGATGGCAAATGCGTACTCTGAGCTTAACGATCCTATCGACCAAAGAGAGAGATTTCAGGCACAGGAAGAAGCATTTGCAGCAGGAGACGAGGAAGCAAATCATACAGATGAAGACTTCTTAAATGCTCTTGAGATAGGTATGCCACCTACAGGAGGTATAGGATACGGTATCGACAGACTTGTTATGTTGCTTACAAACTCACCGGCAATAAGAGATGTATTGCTCTTCCCCACAATGAAGAGCCTGGATAAGCCGACTAATGCAGGGAATGAAGAGACTTCAGATTCAAATACAGGTTTCTTTACACCAAATGGGAAGATAGATTTCTCAAATGTAAAGATAGAGCCACTCTTTGAAGAGAGTGTAGACTTTGAGACATTCTCAAAATCAGACTTCAGAGCGGTAAAGGTAAAGAACTGTGTTGCAGTTCCAAAGAGTAAGAAACTTTTACAGTTTACTCTTGATGACGGAACAGGAAAGGACAGAACAATTCTTTCAGGCATTCATGAGTTCTATGAGCCTGAGGAGCTTGTCGGAAAGACACTGATAGCTATAACAAACCTTCCTCCAAGAGCAATGATGGGAATTGAATCATGCGGTATGCTCTTGAGCGCTGTAAATGAGCTCAAAGAGGGCGAAGGTGAAGAGCTTCACCTTATAATGGTAGACAATCATATACCGGCAGGAGCTAAGCTGTACTAATTAAAGAAAATATGATTAAATAAAAATGTATAAATGAAGCGGATGGGAGGATACTTCCATCCTTTTTTAGTGTGATTTTATAATTATATCTTTAGTCAAGTCGTATATATTATCGGTAGAAATGGGATATGGTTTCTATCATTCTAAAATTAAGAGATAACGTCATTTGATAAAAAATCTCGACTGAGCAGTATGCGTGTGTTAAACTAAAAATACTAAAAGTAGAAAAAATAACTTTTTGGGATAGTATGGTGAAGTTTATGTGGCGGAAAGTAAAAGTAAAAAAGAAGTATACTCTTAGAAAAGAAATGACAAGTCTCATGTTACGAACATCCGCATGTACTCTGTTATCAGCTGTACTTGCTATTCTTTATGTGTTCTTTTCATTCTTTTTTCAAAAAACGCAAGAAGACATAGAGTACGTTTTAAAAAGTACAACTCAACAGTATCAGTCTCACATGCAGTTTATAGCAGATGGAGCAATATCTATTCGACATAACATATTACTGGATGATTTCTTTGAAAATAATGGATTTGATAGAAAAGTGGTAGAAGAACAACTTTCGTACAGTATGGAGTTATTTGCAGATAGAAATAGAGTAAATCAACAACTTCCTTTTGTTACAAGTTTATATTTGTTTAATAATAATGATCAATGTATTAATGAGCATTATTATGCCACAACACTGGCTTTTGAAATGGAAGAAGAAAACAAATACCGAAGTATGCAAAGATGGTTTAAAGCAGATGGTAATAGATATGCTTCGGTAACAGATAAAGAGAATCTGAATGTACTTTTTAGAATTTATGATGACGAAATGGAAGAAAAAGGAATCGGTATAGCTCAAATTAGTTTGGAAGCAATAGATGCTGTATTTGAAAATGTAAATAATTATAAAGCCGGTTCATGGATGCTTTTATCAGGTAATGATTTTCTGCTTTTTCCGGAGGAAAAAGCAGAAAGAATGTATAAACTAAGTAAAACAGAAGCAGTTTGGTCGGGAAGGCGAAATATTGGGGGAGAGAAAGTTATAGGATATGCAGATGTCTGCGGTTTTGACATTAGATTAATTACAACGGTAGATCAAAGTAATATTTTTTCAATACTTCGTCCCACATTGATTATTTTTTTGATCGGATTGGGAATAGTTCTGGCACTTACATTTATTGTGGCATATGGAGTCAGTTATCGATTTACGAAGCCTGTCACAAAAATGATTTCAAGTATACAGGCATTTGGTAAGCAGGAACTTAATGCAAGAATAGAGGATTCATCCATTCAGGAATTTCATGATATAGGAACTGTGTTTAATGAGATGGCAGACAGGATAGAATATTTGATTACAGAAGTATATGAAAAGCAATTAATAGCAACCCAATCCAAAGTGAAATATCTTCAATCACAGATAAATCCGCATTTTCAATTTAACATATTGGCAATGCTTAGTCTTAAGGCAAAGATGGCTGGAAACGAGGAACTGTATCAAAGCTTGAATGCCTTTTCAAAGCTAATGCAAGGGAAGATCTTTCGTGAAAAAGAAATAAAGATCAAAGTAAAAGAGGAATTAGATATTGTTAAATTTTATCTTCTTTTACAGAAAGAAAGGTATCAGGAAAAGTTGTCTTATGATATTTATGTGGAAGATGACAGAATATATGAAGATATGATTCCAAGATTGTTGATAGAACCACTGGTTGAGAATGCGGTATCTCATGGCTTAGAGCCACAAAAAGAAAAAGGCAGTATTGTTGTTAGACTATATGAAGAATTTACAGAAAAAGAAAATAGAAGTTCAATGCTTCATATTTGTGTAGAAGATAATGGAGTGGGTATGGGAGAAAAGGAAATTGGAGTAAATACTCAGGATGAGCCATATAAAGTGGAGCATACACATACGGGATTTGAGAACGCAAAGAGAATGCTTCAGATATTGTATGGGGATAATTATGAATTCAAAATATGGAGTGAAAAAGGCAAGGGAACTAAGATTGAAATTATAATTCCGGTAGAAAGAGGCATAAATTATGTGGAAAGTAGTAGCGGCAGATGATGAAGCATACATTAGAGAAGCGCTGAAAAAATTAATAAATTGGGAAAAAATGGATTGTGTTCTGATAGATGTTGTTGATGACGGGCAAGAGTTAATAAATAAAATAGAAGAGGAAGAACCGGATATTGTAATTACCGATATTCAAATGCCGGAAGTAAATGGTATGGATGTATGTAAATATTTATATGAAACATATCCGGAAACTCAAGTTATTATACTGACTGCATATTCGGATTTTTCATATGCAAAAACTGCAATTAAATATAGTATATGTGATTATGTTTTAAAGGTTTCCATCATGGATGAACTTCCGGATGCAATTGAAAAGGCTATAGGAAATCTAAATCAGTTGAAAAGAGAGATAGAAAAAAATGAAAAAGACCTATTGGAGCAGCTATCATTAATACAACAGATAGATCATTATATAGAACAGAATTATAAAAAAAAATTATTACTGGATGATATTGCAGAGGACTTACATATTAACAGCAGTTACTTGAGTAGAGTATATAAGTTGAAGAAGGGAAAAAACTTATTTGATACAATTCTTAATCTACGTATAGAAGCGGCAAAAGATTATTTGATAAATACAGATAAGAGAACTTATGAAATCTCAGAATTGGTGGGTGTAGAAGATGCCAGCTATTTTTCAAAGATGTTTAAAAAAATTACAGGTCTGTCACCAAAAGAATACAGAAGGCAGGAAGGAAATGAAGAATAAGGTAAAAAAGCTTCTTTTATTAATGTGGATACTGCTAATCTGTTGCATGTTAAGCAGTTGTGAAAAAGAGAAGAAAAAAGTAACAATCACTGTAATACATTCATGGGGTGGAACAGAAACTGATCATGTTGCAATGAGACAAATATATGGACAGTTTCAAAATGAGAATCCGGATATTAACCTTAGATTGATTTCTATGCCGACAAGAAATGAAACATTACGCAAAGTTGAGGATATGATTATGGTGGGAGATACTCCGGATATAATTGCCTTTAGCGGAATGGGAGAAAACAGCATATATAATTTTATGGTCGAAAATAATATGGCATTGGATATTCAACCATATTTAGAAGAAGATTCGGAATTTGACAGAGATGTTTCTGAAACAAATAAAAAATATTGGACAACGGGAGCAGGTGATCTTTATACGGTAGTTGATGTACTTTCTTTGAGCGGTGGATATTGGTATAATGAAGAAATTCTAGAAAAAGCCGGAATTAAGCAACTACCGGAGACATGGAATGAATTTATTGATATGTGCAATCGAATCAATGAATGGTCGAAAGAAGAGAGTACTGAAGTAAAGCCGTTAAGGCCGTCTGCAGAAGGTTATCTATACTTTATTGATCATATGTTATTTAGTGAGAAAGATTCCGTAAGTGAAATTAGTGATGAGGATTTTGTAGACACCTTAAAAAAGATGGAAAGTATTTATCATTTTTCAAAATTTGAAAATACATCGTATAGCTATAGAGATGAAACAAGACTTTTTAATGAAGGTAGAATTGCTATTTATGTGAATGGTGTATGGGGAGCACCTATGATTTCAGAAAAAATACATGCAAAATATGCATTATTGCCCACTAACGACGGGATATCGATGTCCTGTGAATCGGCAAGTTTGGGGTATGTGCTGGGAAAGAGTGGCAGTAAAGAGCGAGAGGATGCTTCTGTAAGGTTTTTGAAATATATTCTCAGTAAAAAGGTACAGACGCAAATATTGGAACGAACAGAGCAATTTCCGGCGAATCCAAATATTTCTTTGGAAAAGTATAAGAATGAAAAAAAACGAATGTATCAGGCATCAACATTGGTGCTGGATGCAGAAAGAAAAATTGAGATACCTGATAATGTTTGGTCGGCATCACAAAAAGAATACTTTACAGATAATATTTTTAAAGTGTTGACAAATGAGATGGATAAGCAGGAGTTGGTGGATAATATAGATAAAAGAATCAGATGATTAAAAGAACATGTAAAATATTGCTGTCATAGTAAATATTTTACATGTTCTTTTTGTTTATATGTAAAGATAATACACGATTAAGTAAATTTACTTCATTTAAAATATACAAAGAAGATAATAAAATAAAAGCATAAAATACCGAAAAACATTAAATACAAAATAAGGAGGATGGTATGAAAAGAAAATTAGTGAGTGTATTATTGGTTGCCGCAATGGGCGTATCTGTTCTTGCCGGATGTGGAGGCAGTAACTCGGTAAAAACAGATGAAGACAAAAAGGCAGTAGTAAGCGATGAAAATGTACTTGAGTTTTATCACGGATATTATCAGGATAAAAGTGAATGGGCTGCAGCACAGGTAATGCGTGATATTTACGACGAATTTGCAAAGGCACATTCAGATGGAACAGTGACATTTAAACCTATTCCTGTAGAAAACAGAGATGATATTGTTAGCGCAAAGGTTGCAGGTGGATCTTTTCCGGACATGGTTGATGTTGGTGGAGCCGGAGTTCCTCAGTCAGCAATTTCACAGAACCTCGTATATGATTTGAAACCGTATATTGATGAAAATAAACTTCAGGATGCTGTGGGGCTTAATTATACACAGCATGATATGGACGGACATATATATGCAGTACATGATCAGATTGAGAGTCGTGGGCTTTGGTATAATTCCTCAATTTTTGAAAAGGCAGGGGTATCTGTAGATGCATTGAAAGATTGGAATTCTTTTGGAGAAGCAATGACAAAAATATCAGCTTTGGATGATGGAACCTATGGCTATATCGGTGGTCAGGGATCAAGTTATATAGTAAACAGCATAATGGCTTCAACAGAAAATGGAAAGAAGATGTTGGAATCTGAACTTACAGAAGAAATAATTAACTCGGATGAGTTTGCAAATGCATTTAAGACAGCGGCAAAATTGGATCAGGCAAACGGATCCGATCATACAACAGATGATAATGGAAATTTAATGGCTGAATTCAACACAAATGGCAAGGTAGGTGTTTTGTTTAACGGTGTATGGAATGCAAGTGGAATAGACGCATCACTTGTTGATTCTATCGAACCTTCATTGTTCCCGGGTAATATAGCTATTGCATCAGCAGGTGGCGGACTTGCTGTTTCCAATAAGATGAGCGATGAAAAAACAAAATTGGCTCTTGAATTTATCAAGTATATGACAAGCAAAGAGGTACAGGAAAAGATATTTACAGAAGTACAGGCTAATCCTTGTAATACAACTGTAGATCTTAATGCATTAGCCCAGAAGAGTGGTGATGCGGCAACAATTAAACTTGCAAAAGCATGCTCAGAGGTTAATTCAGCAGATACAGTTGTGATTGATATGAATTATACATGGGGACCTGATGTTGATAAGGCAATTATAAATGCTTTAATGGAATGTGCAGTATCAGGAACTGATGTGGATACGAGATTCGAATCTCTTAAGAAAGAATTGCTTGCATTGATAGGTTAAGTTATCTGAAAAAAGACTACATAAAAAGGGAGGGGAGCAGTCCCTTCCCGTTTTTAATTAATGAGAAAACATTATTGTGGGGCTTTTATAATAGGAGGTAGGAAATTGGAGATGGTAAACAGACCTAAAAAGAAAAAAAGTAAATTAGGTATAAGGAGAACAGGGTTTATTATTGCGTTTTTGGCACCAACACTTTTTGTTTTTTGTGTGTTCTATTTATATCCGATTATTACAGTATTTGTAACATCATTTTGTAAGTGGGATTATACCAACATTACAAGTCCTGAATTTTTTGGATGGAATGATTTGTGGAATAATTATGATTATATTTTTAACAAGTACCCATTTTTCTGGGAGGCACTTAAAAACTCAACAAAATGGGCGATAGTAGGTGCAGTTGTACAAATTCCGATTGCGACATTAATTGCTTTAGCCTTATCCAGAAATGTAAAAGGAATAAAATTTGTAAGGATTGTTTATATTATTCCGAATATGATATCAACAGCTGCTATGGGTGTGATTTTTTTACAATTATACAATCCGTCTTATGGAATTATCAATCCTATAATTCGTTTGTTTAATAAAAACTTTTCTGACAGCATACTCTTATTAAAAGGACCTGCATTTGTTGCTATGACATGTGCCTATATATTCTTTACAGGTACTACGACTTTAATGATTCTTGGTAATATTATGGCTGTACCGGAGGAGATAAGAGAAGCTGCCATGCTGGATGGAGCAAGTGGTTTAAAACAGGACCTGCATATTACAATTCCAATGATTAAAGGAACACTAAAAACAGTATCAGTCCTTGCAGCAACATCAGGATTCCTTCTCTATAATGAAGTTTATTTTTTAACGAAGGGAGCGGCAGGAACTTATAGTATAAGCTATGTGATACGTGAACTTGCTATTACGAGTCCGAGAACTCAGTTTGGAAGAGCAAATGCAGTTGCAATGATACAGATACTGGCAGGAATGGTCATCATTCTTGTAGTTAGCTTTGTATACAGTTTGTCACCTAAAAAAGAAAAACATTAGAGAGGAGTAAGGACATTGAAAAAATTTAAACAAGAAAAAACAGTTAAAGATATGCCGATTGGAACAAAGATTTTTACATATTTATGCCTTATATGGGCATTAACAGTATCATTAGTTCCATTGATTTGGCTTGTGCTTTCAAGTTTGAAAAAGGATCCTATGGCAAGACCGGGATTTCAACTTCCGGATTCTATTTGTATAGACGGCTATATTTCTACATTCCGAGACCTTCATGTTTTTAGATATTTTGGTAACAGTTTATTTGTAGCGGGAATTTCTGTATTAATAAGTGTAGTTATGATATCCATGTCTGCATATGTAGTAGCAAGAATGGAATTCAGAGGCAAAGCATTGGTAAATATTTTACTGTACTCAACAATGTTTATTCCCGCAACAGCCTTGACATATCCTGTATACAATTTGATCAATAATCTTCACTTGTATGATACAAGGGCGGCATTGATTCTGATTTATTCATGCAGTGGAATAGCGGTAAGTTTTTTTGTCATTAAAAATTATTACAATAATATTCCGAGAGAGTTGGAAGAAGCAGCCAGAATTGACGGATGCGGGTATTTTAAAACATGGCTGATGGTTATTTTTCCAATTGCAAGACCGGGAATTATGACAGCGGCAGTACTGGCATTTTTGAATAACTGGAACGAATACTATTGGGCGTCACTTGTACTGATTACAAGAGAAAAGTTGACTGTTCCGGCATTACTTTCTACTTTTACGACATCATTTAATACAAACTACAATGGTTTGTTTTCTGCAATGGTAGTAATTATTCTTCCACCGGTGGTATTGTATTGTATTTTCAGTAAGTTCTTTTTGGAAGCACTATCAGGTGGAGCAGTAAAAGGATAGGAGATTAAGATTAATGAATAAAGAGATTAGAGAAAGAACAAAATGGTTTATGGATGCCAGATTCGGAATGTTTATACATTGGGGACTATATTCTATTCCTGCATGTGGAGAGTGGGTAATGTCACAGAAGGAAATGACAGTTGAAGAGTATAGGACATATTTTGAACAGTTCGATCCGGTAGATTATGATCCGAAAAAATGGGTTAAACTTGCAAAAGAAGCCGGAATGAAGTATGCAGTGTTGACAGCCAAGCATCATGACGGTTTTTGTCTGTTTGATTCCAAACTTACAGACTATAAGGCAACAAATACGAAAGCAGGCAGAGATCTTGTAAGAGAGTTTGTAGATGCCTGCAGAGAAGAAGGTTTGAGAGTAGGTTTATATTTTTCAATTATTGATTGGCATCATCCGGACTTCCCAAAATACAGAGATCGTCAGCATCCAATGAGAAACAATAAGGATTATGAAAATGAAGAAATAGATTTTGAACGCTATTTGGAGTACATGCATGGACAGGTGAAAGAACTCGTGACAGGATATGGAAAACTGGATCTTCTTTGGTTTGATTTCTCTTATGATGACATGACAGGAGAAAAATGGAAAGCAACAGAATTAATAAAAATGGTACGTTCATATCAGCCGGATGTAATTATTGATAATCGATTAGAGGGTTCAGGAGAAAGCCATGGAAGTATTGCAACAGAACATCCGCTAATTTACAGTGGTGATTTTGCAAGTCCGGAACAGATTATACCTCCAAACGGAGTATGCGATGAAAAAGGTGAACCTATACCATGGGAACTTTGTGCAACAATGAATAATCATTGGGGGTATTGTAAATTTGATCATCAGTACAAAACTCCACAGATGCTCGTAAGAAAGCTCGTAGAATGCGTAAGCAAAGGTGGAAATATGATTTTGAACGTGGGACCTGATGCGAAGGGAAATATCCCACAGGAAAGTATAAATATTCTAACGGATTTGGGAAAATGGATGAGTAAAAATAAAGAAAGTATATATGGATGCGGTATATCAGAGTTGGAAAAACCGGATTGGGGAAGATATACACAGAAGGGGAATACAGTCTATGCGCATGTGTATGAAACTCCATTGGGAGCATTGCCTTTGTACGGAATTGCACCGGACAAATTGGACAAAATAACTTATTTGGCAGATGGAAGTGAGGTGAGACGTGGAGAAGCGTGGAATACCGCTCTTTATCCTGATATTGCATTTGTTTCATTTGGAGAAGATCCTGTATTTACATATCCGTTACCTGATGACAAAGATACCGTACTTAAAATTGAATTAAAAGAATAATAGGCAGTTATAGTTAGCCAAAATTAAAAATATTTAATGGAGAAAGTATCTTGACTTAAAACAAGATACTTTCACGTAAAAATGGAGGAAAGAGATGAAACAGGTAACATGTATCTTAATAGGAGCAGGATTAAGAGGTGGATATGTGTATTCTCAATATGCATTGGATCATCCAAATGAATTTAAGGTAGTAGCTGTTGCAGAACCGGATCCGGATAGGAGAGAAGCCTTTTCAAAAAAACATAATATTCCACAGGGAATGCAGTTTGAATCATATAAAGAAATATTAAAAAGAGATAAAATAGCAGACTGTGCAATGATATGTACTCAGGACAGGATGCATTATGAACCGGTGGTGATGGCGCTGGAAAAAGGATACCATGTACTATGTGAAAAACCAATGTCACCCGATAAAGAGGAAATAATAAAAATGGGGATGATGGCAAAACAATATGACAGGATTTTATCGGTATGTCATGTTCTACGTTATTCCCCCTTTTTTTCTAAGATAAAATCTTTATTAGATGAAAAAAAGATAGGTCAATTAATGACAATACAGCATATTGAAGAAGTAGGATATTGGCATCATGCTCATAGCTTTGTCAGAGGAAATTGGAGAAACGAAAAAGAGTCAAGTCCAATGATTTTGCAAAAATGTTGTCATGATATGGATATTTTACTATGGCTTGCAGACAGCTCTTGTAATAAGATAAATTCTTTTGGCAGATTAACATATTTTTCAGAGGAAAATGCACCTGAGGGAGCTCCGGAATATTGTATGGATGGATGCAGTCACCGTAATGAATGTCCGTTCTATGCACCAAGATTTTATTTGGAGCATTCAAAAGCGGTAGAGGATGGTCTTGTATATGCTGTTACCGACTATGCAGATTCAGAACATATACTGGATGCATTGAAGACAGGTCCGTATGGAAGATGTGTTTTTCATTCAGACAATACGGTTGTAGATCATCAGACAGTAGAAATCGAATTTGAAAATCAGGTAACAGCATCATTTTTGATGACGGCATTTACAAATCAATGTGCGAGAAGAATTCGCTTGATGGGAACCAAAGGTGAAATAAAAGGAGATATGGAAGCCGGAATAATTGAAGTAACAGAGTTTGTAAGTGGTACAAAAGAAATTATAAAATTGCATACTCCAACAAAGGGACATAGCGGAAGTGATATGAGTATGATGAAGGATTTTGTCAGAATGGTGGGAGAAGGTAAAAAGGGAAAAACAAATGCTGATATTTCTGTGGAAAGTCACTTAATGGCTCTTGCGGCAGAGGAATCAAGAGTAAATGAGGCAGTGATTAATTTCAAACAGTACGCAAGGACAAATGCTGAATGAATATGGTTTATAAATAAGATTCTTCTATGATAATAAAGGGTGGAAATCTCTTTGATGGGATTTTGATCCTTGTGTTATATATCTGGCGGTTATCTTATGAAAATAGCTTGCGATTAGATTGCATTTAGCAATCAAAAGAGATATAATGAAGAAAAATAGGAGGTGATATTTATGGCAAGAACAGCAAATGTATTTGCACGTGTAGAGCCTGAAGTAAAAGAACAGGCGGAGCAGGTGCTTGACAGGCTCGGTATACCGATGTCTAATGCAGTAGGAATGTTTCTGAGACAGATTGTATTACAGAGAGGGATTCCTTTTGAAATAAAACTTCCGGATTATGAAGAGCCGGTTGCATATGGCTCTCTTACAAAAGAACAGTTTAATACAGAAATAGAGAAAGGAATGGAAGATATTAAGGCTGGCAGAGTATATTCTGCAGATGATGTTGAAGCGGAAATCAAACGGGAATTTGGTAATAGATGAGTATTGAAGCGGAAAACCTTGACTCACTTCGTAAATTGGTAAGGGAGTTACAAGCAGAGAATACTTTGCTAAAGAAAAAATTAAAGAAAGCGAATATAGCATATTCGGAAAGTTGTATATTTGAGGAAAAGATAGAAGATACATCTGAGTTTGACACGGATCAAGGCGGAAGAATTATCAGAAAGTATATTACTGAAGAAATGGCAAATAGGTACTTTGCAATGTTCTGGGGAAGAACAGATGTGTATGCCAAGAGAGGGAAAAAGGGTGGATATTTTCCTCAATGTGATAATCGCTGGAATGATAGACTTTGTCCCAAACAGCAAGGGGAGAAAATACATTGTGAAGATTGTAAGAACACAAGCTGGACTAAACTTACTGCTAAAAAAATAGTGGAGCACTTGCTGGGGTATAAAGATGATGGATCGGATGTTATAGGCGTATATCCATTATTACAGGATGGTACATGCAGGTTTATAGTATTTGACTTTGATAATCATGAAAAGGGTGCAGAAGAAACAGATTTTGCAAATGTGACTAAAGACTGGCATAAGGAGGTGGAAGTCCTGCGTTTTATTTGTGAAAAAAATGGAATCACTCCGCTGGTAGAACGCTCAAGGTCCGGGCAAGGAGCACATGTGTGGATATTTTTTAAAAAGCCTATTCCTGCTTTATTAGCACGCAACTTCGGTTACATTTTGTTGGATAGAGGTCAATCTTTAATTAATATGAAGTCATTCCAATATTATGACAGAATGTATCCATGTCAGGATAATGCAAACAGTATAGGAAATCTTATTGCTCTGCCATTGCAGGGACAGGCATTAAAAAATGGAAATAGTGCCTTTATTGATAGTAATTGGAATGCCTATCCTGATCAGTGGGATATTTTATTAAACCATACAATGAAGTTGTCTATGGAAGAGATTGTGACTTTTATGAAAAAATGGAAGGCTGAGATCACTGAAGCAACAGGCGTTGTACCGAATGATATGGAATGTAGACCTAAACCCTGGAACAAGAAACAAGTATTTAATAAATCTGATGTTGTAGGTAAAATGCATATTATTCTTGGCGATGGGGTATATGTAGATGCATTGAATCTTATGCCAAGGATACAGAATCAAATAAGAAGCTTGGCGGCATTTGATAATCCTATCTTTTATAAGAATAGGCGTTTAGGATATTCAAATTATTATAATTTTAGTGCTGTTTATATGGGAAAGGATATTGACGGATATATTCGTATTCCAAGGGGGCTTAGAGAGCAACTTATAAATAAGTGTAAAGAAGTCTGTATTGAGTACGAGATTAGTGATCAAAGAGAAATTGGAAGACCTATAAGAGTATTTTTTAATGGAGATTTGCGTACAGAGCAGGATTTGGCGGCGGATAGAATGTTACAGTATGATCATGGAGTGCTTAGTGCAACTACTGCATTTGGAAAAACAGTGGTCTGTAGTTATTTGATATCGCAAAGAAAAGTAAATACATTGATTCTCCTTCATAGCAAAGATTTGATTGAACAGTGGGTGGAAGAATTAAATAAGTTTTTAATTATAAAAGAGAAACCACCAATTTATAAAACAAAGACAGGTAAAGAAAAACGAAGGGATAGTGTGATTGGAGTATTAACAGGTAATAAGAACACACTTACAGGAATTGTTGATGTTGCTATGATTGGGTCAATGTATAGTAAGGGAAAATTCAATGATTTTATTAATTCTTATGGACTGGTAATTATGGACGAATGTCACCATTGTGGATCTAATACATCGATAGAAGTAATGGAGAGAGTAAATTCAAGATACGTTTATGGAGTTTCAGCAACACCAAAGCGTGGGGATAATCTTGAAAAAATAGTATATATGTTATTAGGTCCGATAAGGCATAGTTATACTGCAAAAGAACGTGCGAAAGAACAGGGGATCGGATATTATGTATATCCAAGATTTACAAGGGTTATTGATACAAATGAAACCGGGAATGATATTAGTGCTGCTTATACTTTAATAAGTAACAATAAAATAAGAAATGAAATGATTGTAAATGATACAAGGCAGGTAATTGCCGATGGAAGAACTCCGCTTATTCTTACAAGATATAAGGAGCATGCAAAGAATTTATTTGATATTCTGTCAGGTGCAGCGGACTATGTGTTTTTGCTCTATGGTGATAATAGTGATAGTGAGAACTCTGAAATTAGGAAAAATTTAAAGAAAATTCTAAATGAAAAATCAATTATTTTGATAGCTACCGGGCAGAAGATTGGTGAAGGATTTGATTTTCCGAGATTAGATACATTGATGTTGGCATCACCGGTTTCATTTGATGGAAGATTAGAGCAGTATGTTGGGAGATTACATAGAAATTATGAAGGTAAGAAGTATGTAGTTGTTTATGATTATATAGATGCTCATTTAAAAGTTTTCGAGAAAATGTATTCAAAACGTCTAAGAACTTATAAGCGTTTAGGATATTCTCTAATTTCGAATAGGACATTAGATAAACAAGTTGCAAATGCAATTTATGATTCAGGGAACTATATTGATATCTTCGAACAGGATATTGTCGAGGCAGAAAAGAGAATAATTATTTCAAGCCCACATATTGTTCAAGAGAGAATTGATAGAATAATTTATATTACAAAACATCAGGTGGAATCAGGATGTAAGATAATCGTGATAACAATTGATCCTGAAAAAATGAGCTTTGGAAGCATTAATGATTATCATGAAATGATTAATCAGATGGAAGCATCAGGAATACAGGTTATTATTAAAGATGATGTAGATGAACATTTTGCAGTCATGGATGAAGAACTGGTATGGCATGGTGGTATGAATCTTTTAGGTAAGGAAGATGTGTGGGATAATTTGATAAGGATAAAATCTGCTGTTGTAGCGGAGGAGCTGTTGGAATTATTCTTTGGAAATTAGCAGTTTCAAACTAACGGTATCAATTCGTTGTTTTCGAATATTTGTAGATAATGCCAATGGTATAAACAAATAAAATTTATTATAAGTCGTATGTTGGAAAGCTAATATTTGCAGTAAAGATAAATTGGTGTAGTTTACATGTATGGAAAGTTGCAAAAAGAAAATTAAAAATAAAGATATATAAAATGAACCTCAGAGGTTAATTTAAAATTTGACAAAAATTTATATTCATGCTAATATAAATTTACCTCAAAGGTAAATATATAAGAGAGGCAATGCTTTGGATATTACTTACAAGAATAAGAAAATTGAAAGGATTTGTACGGATGCCAAAACAGCGGAGAGAACCTATGGTCGAGAAATGGCAGATAAAATACATCAGCGTATAGATGAAATTTGTGCTGTAGACACGGTTGAGATAATGATACAGTTTCATATCGGGCGATGTCATGCACTTAAGCAGAATAGGAAAGGACAATATGCAGTGGACTTGGTTCATCCATACAGATTGGTATTTGAGAAAATTGGTAATGAAATTCAAATAGCAAATATTTTGGAAATTGTTGACTATCATTGATGGTTAATATTTCAAGTCGGGGAGGTAGCACAATGGTTAGAAGTCGCAGTTATATTGCAACGCCACCCGGAGCGACAATTAAAGAGCAGTTAAACGACAGGGGAATGAGCCAGAAGGAGTTTGCTGCCAGAATGGATATGTCTGAAAAACATATCAGTAAGCTCATTAATGGCGATGTACAGCTTACACCTGAAACAGCAGTCAGATTAGAGATGGTTTTAGGTGTTCCTGCTAAGTTTTGGAATAATTTGGAGTCAATCTATAGAGAGAAGATTATTAAGGCAGAAGCAGAAAATGCAATGGAAGCCGATAAAGAGATGGTAAAAAAAATTCCTTATAGGGAGATGGTAAAATTCGGTTGGATTCCGGATGCCGTAGAATCTAATGAAAAGGTTGTTAATCTTAGGAAATTTTTTGAGGTTGTTGAACTTTCTCTTATCGGAAAGGAGCAGATTACAAGAATTGCATGTAGACGTTTGGCAATTACGGAAAAAAGTGATTTGGCTTTAATGGCGTGGGCTCAAGAAGCAAGGATTAAGGCGCGTAATATTCAAACAGCTTCCATAAATATCAAAGGGTTAACTTCAGTTTTGAATGATATAAGAAACATGACGGTTCTTAGCCCAAAAGAGTTCTGTCCTAAGATAAAAAAATATCTTGCAGACTGTGGTATTGCTTTAGTATTTTTGCCACATCTTGAGGGATCTTTTCTACAGGGAGCTTCTTTTATAGATGGGAATAAGATTGTTCTTGGACTTACTGCAAGAGGAAAGGATGCAGACAAGTTTTGGTTCAGCTTATTCCACGAACTTGCACACATTGTTCTTGGCCATGTGGGGCAGACAAACGGTACATCTGAAGATGATGAGAAAGAGGCTGACAGATGGTCAGGTGATACACTGATTGACTCTAAAGACTTTGAAGATTTTAGAAGAAATGGAGATTATTCAGAAAGCCAAGTACTTCAATTTGCAAAGGCACAGGGAATCGCTCCGGGGATAATAGTCGGAAGAATGCAGTTGGAAGGGATGATTAAGTATAGTATGTTAAATAAGTTGAAAGAGAAATATGAAATAGTTATTTAAATCTGTTATCAAAAAAAATATAAAGTGTCGGAAAATTCAGAGATTTGATTTAATTATAGGTGGGAGAATTAATATTACTATATGATTATGGAGTCACTAAATGAAGTAAAAAACTAAATTTTATGCTAAAATAAAAGGGTAATCCTACATAGGACTGCCCTTTTAGTATACAAATTTCAGGGGGATATAATGAGAGAATTTAAAACGGCATCAACCCTTTTTGACGGAAACTTGAGCTTATCTATAGCACCTGCACTTACCCCAAACGGTATAGAGAACGATCCTTTATTTTTCAATGGAGAAATAATCAATCCTACAATTATTTCAGGAGGATTGCTGGTGCTGGCAGATATTGTGAGTACAAGATACTTTAAATACGTACCGGTGGACCAAAGAGACCCTATCCTTTCTGCACAGGGTGACAGACTGAGGGCAGAATGCTTCTCAGCTTGCAACGGTGTTTATGCAAGAATGGATGTATTCCAAAGTGCTTTGGATGGTGACATACTTTATGGTACTACAAATGTGGATATAGGCAACAATTTACGAAAGTCTCTTCTTAATATAAGACAGGGAGACAGATTGAAGTTTAGAATAGGAGATGAAGGACTTAAGACCTTGCACAGTAAAAATCTTGATAACGGAAGTCTGCTTACAGATATGGTTACTCAAAGGCCTGTAAAGATGCCTGACAGATGGATAAGAGCACTTGGAAATTGTGCTATGCTGCATCAAAATATGAAATACAAGTTCCATGTAGAGGGAATGCAGGCGAAGTCATTTATTGCAATGTTACCTCCTGTTACAGGAAAGGAAAAATCCGGATGGCTTACACCCACAAAGACAGGTGTAATGTTAAAATCAAGAGAAGAAAAAAACAGTGTATATATCAGTGGCATTCACAGACTTAGTGCACTTAAAAAAATAATGAGCAATGTAAACTCAATCTTTTTTTACGCACCTGAGAATGGTGAGCCGGGGCAGATGATGATTGAAGTATGTATGACAGGCGCAAATATTACTCTTAGTTTGACGGCAAAGAGTTATGAAGGCTATTCTGGAGAGGGAGCATTACTTGATTCACTCTCAACACCTAAAATACTTGAATGTGCGGACAAAATTGATAATATATTAAACTTTGAATCAAGACTTGATATTGATAAAATATCAAAATCAATAGGAATAGTAAAAAATGATATGAATGATGCAATGGAGTTGCTTGCCGTTTCAGGGAAGCTCGGGTTTGATGTCAGAGATAGAGCATTTTTCCATAGGGAATTGCCTGATGATCCTGATAGAGTTTTAAAGGACAATCCCAGGCTTGTAGGTGCAAAAAAACTGCTGGAAGATACCGAGTATATTGAAGATAATATATGGCATGTAAGATCGGGAGAAACTAAGTATAGAGTTATTTATCCTACAGATGAAAATTTGGAAAATGCAAAATGCACCTGTACATGGTATCTGAAACATCAAAACAGTAGAGGACCATGCAAGCATATTTTGGCGGTAAAACTTAAAAAAGGAGTATAGTATGGCAAGTAAATTAGAAAAAGCTGCAGAAATATATCGTTCTCTCGGCTATGAAGAGACAGATTTTGACGATATTTTAAATCTCGGAATAGGAAGCAAAGAAGAACAAAAAGAGGCAAGAGAAGGATTAAAATCCGGAGACTGGACAGAGATAAAACAATTATCAGATAATACATATGGATTTGTTTCTGTGGTGGATGTAAATCTTGAAAAGCTTGCAATCTTTGCTATAAGAGTGGGAGTGGATGCCAAGCGAGCTGCAAATATTCTTAGGAGAAGCAGTGAAGTTGCCCTAAAGGCTATAAAGGAGAGAGGCGAGACTTTCGCAATGAACTTTATACAAGCCGCCTGCGCTTCAAACAGGAGGATATGGGAGCATTCACTGTCAGTGCTTGGTATGTTGGCACTAAAACTTGTTCATGAAATGAATCTTGAAATTCCCGAGTCTGTGGAGTATATGAAGGACTGGGCAGCTGTAGCGGCAATTCTTTTGACATCAAAAAGAAAAGACTACAATTTTGATGAGAAGTTTGTAATTGAAAAGAGTGAAATTTTAAGAAGATTTAATGAGCATATAGAAGTAGGCGTTGCCTTGAATGTGCCTGCAACCGGACCTTTTTCAAAGATACTTATATGGGGTGTACAAAATAATCTCATTACAAAAGATACTGCTATGGAGCAGGTGTTTTACGGACTTAGCATTGCACAAAGGCCGGGAGACAGAAAAGAATATGTAAATGTATTGGAACAAATCGGAATTACAGATGAAGAGATAAAAGCAAGAGTAGAAACAATTATTCCACTGCTTGGACTCGGAGAAACGGCTTTGATGGAGAGATTTGCTCCTGTACTTATAGAGAGTGCTACAGACGACTGGCTATATCCTATACTGATTTCCTGCAGTTCTGCAAAGGTGAAAAAAATAAAGAAACTGATTTTAAAGTCTGCTTTAAAAAGGGAAAAGCCTAAGTCGGTAAAAGAGTATGAAGAATGGCTTCTATTTTATAAGCAGGATGAGGATAAAAGTATAGCAAAGCTTGCGGGAAGTATTGAAAAGGCTTGGGGACTTGAGATAGAAGATGAAGATGTAAAAGAAGAATTGCAAGGGCTTTGGAGAGAAACACCTAAACTTTGGGAGGTGCCAAGGTTTGAACTTGGGGAGATATCATCTGAAAGATTAACAGATTTGGTCTCAGATATTTCTAAAAGAAAGGACTATATTGCAGATATTTTTTTTGAGAGATTTATTGCAATGGCAAATTATATTGCTTATACAAATTCGGATGAAGCTAAAATGAGCCTTGCAGGTATTCCAAACGGTGATGCCGGAGGTTTAAGAACACTTGGAAGATGGGCTAAGAACCTTGAAATGAATATGATAAAGGATACAAAAGAAAATGTGTGGAATGGTGAACAAGAAGTCTTAAAGATCAGATACCATGATCTTATGTACATGCGAAGAGAGCTATTGTTTAATTCTATGGGCAAATGGCCTTGTTTACTGAGTACACCAAGTTACGTCGATCTAAGTATCAGTTTAAATGATTTAGTGGAACGCTTATCAATATATGAAGATAAGAATTTAGCATGTGTTTCAGAGCCGGATCTACAGCTTGCAATTACAAGATTGGAGATAGAACATCCGGCAGATATAGATATAAAAAAATACGTAGAAAAATTAAAGAAGATAGACCTGAAAATAGAACTTCCTTCAGGAGAAGTGTTAAAGGATGAATCAGGTGAGGAGATTTCAGTCGGTAATCTGATTGCAGGGTATTTAAAAGATTCATATATCGAACCGGAATTGAAAACGGGAGAAATTGCATATTGGAATATTAAGGTTAATATACCTGAAAGTCTTAGAGTATTACCGAATAGACTTTCACATAATTATATAAATATGTTTTCTGTTTTTCCAAACTGGGGTGATTATTCTCTCACAGCTATACATAGAGATCTTGAAGTTTACCATGGCCAGGGAATTGTTTTAAGGCAGATAGCAAGAAGAAGAAAGCCGGTTACAAAAGGTGCAATGATGAATTGGATCGCCATACAAGGTAATTTAAACGTCGAAAATGCAGAGGATATTATAGAGGCCAGTCAAAAAGCATGGGATAGAGGACTTTTGACACCCGGAATAGCTGATATCTCAGAGATTGATTGGAGCGGCGGTACACCGTCAAACTTGGCAAGTCTGGCTTTTGCAATGGACAATATGGCTAAAGACGGTATGCTGAGTTTGGTATGGATGGCTGCCTGTGATGTGGTGGATGTATCACTTAAAGCACCTAGAATGCTCTCAGGAACAGCTGAGATTGTAAAATTTCTAAGAGATTATCTTGATGAAGTTATTTTTGCGGTAGAAAATAAGCTTGCCCCACAAAGTGCATTGGAAATGAATGCTGTAAAAAGTCTCGCCAAAAAATCCGGATCTTCAAAGGCGGTAGAATATGCCAAGGAAATAGTGAATAAGCTAAATTCTCTTGGTATGGATATAAAAGAAGAAAAGTATGAAGAAGTACAGAATCAAAATATACCAAATGATTTTGATGAAGTATGGGTAGCATTGCCGGAGGAAAAAAAGCTAATCAATGATAATGTGAAATTTGATATAAATGTATTTGAAGTAAGAAAAGGTGATAAAGCTTTTAGCTTTAATTTACAATTACCGGATATCTCAGGCAGGCTGTTTCAAGTATATATTTACGGATGGTTTTACGGAATTCAAAAAGAGGCTCAAATGTCGGGAGCTGTGGCCGACAACAACGGAAAAATCATAGATGAGAAAGAAAAGAGTGTATGGCTTCATTACGACTCTGAAAAGAAAAAGGTTGTAGTAAGCAAATATAGAAACTGGAGAGGTGAAAAAGAAGGTCCTCTTGAGGGCAGTTCAACACCTTATTCAAAGATATTTTTGACTATTGCAGTGAGTACTTTGGCACAGGACGGAGAGAGTATTTATGGAGCAAAAAGTCTTTTCAGACAACTGGTGGACTCGGGAGATTTATCTGTAGAGAATTTAAGAGAAGTCATGAGAGAACTTTTATTACATGAGGAGATAAGCCCGGCAAAGCTTGTAAGAATAGTTGAAAAAGAAAATAAGCTTTTAAGTATATGCTATGTAATGCTTGTTGAGTGTATCAAATACGCAGGAGAGGTTGTTGTAAAAAATAATAAGCCGCCTGTATGGATAAACAGAGTTTTGGATATCTGCACTTATTATGCCGATTATTTAAGGGAAGCAATGAAGAGAGGATTTATTTCAAAAGAAGATGCCAAATGGTCCGGACTTTTAGAGATTGAAAACTGTACTGCCAAGTCCACTGCAGTGAAGAAGGCTAAGAGTTTGGCAAAAATACTGGGGATAGGATGATTAAGGAATGAGAATAGCGGATAGTGGAATATATAAAACTCCAAAGGAAGCATTGAAGGCTGTATTTGGTTACGACTCATTTAGGCAGGGGCAGGAATCGGTTATAAATGCTGTTTTGGATGGAAGAGATATTCTTGCCGTGATGCCTACAGGAGCGGGAAAGTCACTGTGCTACCAGGTTCCGGCTATGCTGCTTTCAGGAATCACATTGGTCATTTCTCCACTTATCTCCCTTATGCAAGATCAGGTAAAGGCATTGAATGAAGCCGGTGTGGATGCTGCATTTATAAACAGCTCTTTATCTGAAAAGGAGATGCATGATACTTTCAAAAATGCATCGAAAGGTCAATATAAGATTATATACGTGGCACCGGAGAGACTGATGAGTGAAGATTTTGTTAGGCTTGCAAAAGGTGTTGAGATTTCAATGATAACTGTTGATGAGGCACATTGTATCTCACAGTGGGGACAGGATTTCAGACCAAGTTATATGGATATAGCGGAGTTTGTAAATGTTTTGGATAAACGTCCGATTATAAGTGCATTTACAGCAACTGCCACTCAGAATGTTAGAGAAGATATTATTTGCTCTTTGGGGCTTACCAATCCATATTTTCTTGTAACGGGATTTGACAGGGAGAATTTATTCTTTCAGGTAGATAAACCACAAAGTAAAGACCGCTTTATACTTGATTATTTAGACAGACATAAGGGTGAAAGTGGAATTATATACTGTGCAACCAGAAAAAATGTGGACAGTTTATATACACTATTAAAAAAGCGGAACATATCTGTTGCAAAGTATCATGCAGGAATGAGTATTGAAGAGAGAAAGCAAATGCAGGATGATTTTGTATTTGACTATACAAGTATCGTAATAGCAACAAATGCTTTCGGAATGGGAATTGATAAATCAAATGTCAGATTTGTCATTCACTACAATATGCCATCAAGTATGGAAAACTATTATCAGGAAGCGGGAAGAGCCGGTAGAGACGGACTTAACTCCGAATGTATTTTACTGTTTTCACCTCAGGATATTATAATTAACAGATTTTTATTGGAACATAAAGATTTTAGTGAAATTGATCCGACAGATGCAATGACAATCAGGGAGAGGGATATTAAAAGACTTCAGATAATGGAGGGATATTGCTATACGACTGAATGTCTGCGCAACTATATTTTAAAATATTTCGGAGAAGATCCCAAAAAGCCATGTGATGATTGCGGTAATTGTCTGCGTCAATTTGAAACTCTTGATATGACGGATGAGGCTAAAAAGATAATAAATTGTATATATGAATCTCGTGGAAGATATGGCAAGAATATAATAATGGATACAGTACTTGGAGCAAAGACTGCAAGGCTGGAAGAAATAGGAGCAAGTAAATATAAATCATATGGGGTTTTGGAATCATCAAATAAAACTCTTTTACGGCGACTTATTGAAGAGCTTTTACTTGAGGGCTATATTCAAACAGGAGAATATCAGGTTTTAAAACTCGGAGACATAAGCAAATTAAAGTTAAAAGATACCAAGGTCTTAGTAAAGATAACCGATGAAGACAAGGTTACAAATAGGAAGTTAAAGCCTAAGAAGAATATAAAGGGCATGGATTCACTTACTTCTTCAGGATTCAAACTCTTTGATAAATTAAAAGAGCTGAGACTTGAAATTGCCAGAGAAGAGAAGATGCCTCCATATATTGTTTTTAATGATAAGACCTTAATTGATATGTGCGCAAAGATGCCTACCACAAAATCCGATATGTTAAATGTCTCAGGTGTCGGAGAAAATAAATACGGTAAATACGGTGAAAGATTTATTGCTGTAATAAAGGAATATGTGAAGTAAATAATAAATAAAAGGATAAAGGTTCCTTCCGATTGATCGGAGGGAGCCTTTTTTGTGTGTAGGTATTAACAAAGAATATCGCGTTGCAACATAATTTCAATGTGCAAAATATTGTACATTATTTATGCTATTTTAAATATGTAAAATAAATTGGATGAAGGGATTTCAGTCATGAATAAAGAGGGAGGATAATTGGTGAAGAAATATGACATAGTAATCGGAAAACAGTTTGGAATTATAAATGGTGAAAAAAATATTGTTTTTATTAAAACCGGTAGAGGAGGAACTATAGAAGGTTTTAAAAATAAATATTTGAGCATATGCAGTATTTTATTTAAAAAATATGGTTATACATTTGTGGTTTCCGCCAATCCTAAAGATTCGGTATGTGATTTGGAGGAAGAAATAAAAAGTGTAGATAAGTGTGTAGGAGATTATAAAGAAATATATTTCGTGGGAATTTCAAACGGAGCTTCGATAGGTGCAGCTCAGTGCAGTAAAATTGAAAAAATAAAGAATGCTGTTTTAATAAATGCTCCATTGATGATCAATTTTCATAAAATAAAAGAAGGTGCTAAAAAGTTTAGAGGAAATAATATGTATTTTTTGTATGGTGAAGACGATCCGTCATGTCGCTATATTGAAATCTTAGACAGCATAAAAAATACTGCCTGTAAATATAAAATAATTAAAGGTGAAGGACATGATTTTTCAACAGAATCTTTGATATCCGAATTAAATTATTTTTTTGACGGGTTGAAGGCGGAAAATAAAGGTAATAGAAAAAATCAGGTTATATTAGAGGGAGAAGAAAATGAGTGAATTTGATAAAATTATAGGATATGCCGATATTAAGGCGGAACTGATACGTTTTTGTGATGTACTAAAAAACTTTAAAGATTATAAGAGGCTTGGTGTAGAAATACCGAGGGGAATGCTTTTGCATGGTGAGCCGGGTATAGGAAAGACTATGTTAGCTAAGAGCTTTATAAAAGAAAGCAAAATAAAATCATTTACAATAAGGAAGGATAAACACAGTAGAGAGTTTATTAATAATATCAGAGATATATTTGATAAAGCAAAAGAAGAAGAATTTGCCATAGTATTTCTTGATGATATTGATAAGTTTGCAAATGAGGATGAGTATCACAAAGATGCTGAGGAATATGTAGTTGTACAGTCCTGTATAGATGATTGCAAGGATTCAAATGTCTTTGTTTTGGCTACAGCAAACAATATATATTGCTTACCGAATTCACTTATGAGAGCAGGACGTTTTGATAAGGTTATTCAGATGACATGCCCCGTTGGAGATGATGCCAAGAAGATAATAAAGCATTTTTTAAGTAAAAAACAAGTGCTTGGAGATATAGATATAGATGATATATCAAGCTTTATGGAAGGACACTCATGTGCAGAATTGGAAATGGTAATAAATGAAGCCGGAATTTATGCGGTATTTGACAAAAGAACAAAGATTGAGCAAAGAGATATTATAAAAGCGTGTATGCGTTTGATATTTGATGCACCTGAGTCGGTAGAATATATTGACAGTAATATTTTAAAAAAGGTTGCCATACATGAGTCAGGACATGCCGTTATTTCTGAAATATTGGAGCCGGGATCTGTAAATCTTATTTCGATCTGCGGTTACTCAAATAATTCAGGTGGGATAACATCTGTAAGAAAACCTGAGGATTATAATTTTAATGTAGTTGCACAAGAGAATGAAGTCATCAGAAGCCTAGGAGGTAAGGCTGCGACTGAAATAATTTATGGAACATTTGATCTTGGCTGTGAGGAAGATTTGCATAAAGCATTTGGCTTGGCTACAACATTTGTTGACAATTACTGTGCATATGGATTTGATGCTTTTGAAAGAGGTAAGTCATCCCAATATTTATTGGAAAGTAAGGACAGAAA
The DNA here is from genome assembly GCF_033242365.1 of Lachnoanaerobaculum sanguinis. Taxonomy (NCBI): domain Bacteria; kingdom Bacillati; phylum Bacillota; class Clostridia; order Lachnospirales; family Lachnospiraceae; genus Lachnoanaerobaculum; species Lachnoanaerobaculum sanguinis. Next base: position 26,310 of record NZ_BTHK01000018.1, on the reverse strand, counting down.
AGTTGACAAAGAGATGGATAGATATTATAGAAAGTCAAAGCAGATTATTGCTGAAAACAGAGGATTTTTTGATGCCATGGTTCAAGAACTTTTGAAAGAGAAAACACTTACTAAAAAGCAAATTAAGAGTATAAGAGACAGTGTAGTGATTAGAGATTGAAAAAAGGTTGTAATGATGTAGAATAAAAATGAGTTATGTTTGTAATCTTAATAGAATAAGTTATTATAGGGAGGATTTATGGGATTTCCGATTGATTCTAAAGTGCTTGGACTTAGAGAGGTAATAAAGGTAAATGAAGGAGAAAGATATAGCATACCTATTTACCAGCGTCCATATTCATGGGAAGAAAAAAACATAAAAGATTTTTTGGAATCTATATTTGATGCATTTAAAGAGGTCAATGAAGAAAAGTGCAAAGCAAATGTAAAACCTGTGTTTTTCGGTACAATACAGCTTGATTGTAATAAAGAAAATAAAAATATGCTTGATATTGTTGACGGTCAACAAAGACTTACAACATTTCTGCTGTTTTTGGACTTGCTTCAAAGAAATGAAATACATCCTAAAGAGTATATAGATTGCAGCATGGTTATAGACTCGGAGAAGCTTAAAGAAGTATTAAATGATGATAATATTGAAAATGAGTCTTCCAAATATTATAAAAACAGGAAACTGTTAAAGAAAGAAGTTGAGCATTTTGAAAAGGAGTTTAAAGAAAAAAATGAATTCTACACGGAATTGAAAAACTTTGTTTTGGATAATGTATACTTTGTACAACTGATTACTGAAGAAATGGATTTATCCGAAGTGGTTTCGGTTTTTAATACTATAAATACTACCGGACTGGATTTGAATGCAACAGATATTTTTAAAGTAAGATATTATAATTATCTTAGAGGAATCGATAATACAAAAGACTGGTTAAAAGAAATAAATTCCTGTTATCAATCGATAGATGACAGCAATGAGAAACTTGGAAAAGACGGAAGAACAGATCAGACAAAATTTGATATGGGCTGGGTTTTAGATATCTATAAACATATAATTTGTGCTGAATTTGGATGGGGATTTTCTGAAGTGTCCAAAAGCAATCAAAAGTTCTTTGATGAACTTTTTAAAGGGACAAGACTTACAGAACAAAGTGACCTAAGCGTGTTGGAGTTTGACACATTCAAGCATATAGTAGATGGATTTATAGATTATTGGCGCTGGATTGAAAATGTAAGGTACAATGGCGAACATCCTAAAATAGCAAAAGAAATCTTTTCAATTTATTTGGTAGAAAAAACCAGATATAAAAGGTATTGGACCATACCTTTTGTGGTTGCCTATTTTAGGGCTAAAGCTGATGGAAAAGGCTGGAGTGATTACTATATAGATTCACTGAGAGTAAATATGTATATGTTTAGATTCTTTTTGATCTATACTGTAGTTAATGACAGAGTAATAAATTATGTTCAAAATAATGTTTGTGATGAATGCTTTAAGTGGTTTAAGGAATGCAACACTGATAAGATTATAAAAAATATTGTGGAAAATTTATTGCCACCGTTACCAATTAGTGAACAGTTATTGCCACCGGTACCAAATAAAGAACACAATAAAGAACACAAAACTTGGATAAAATTTTATGGAATTATAGAATCCGGCTTATTTGATAATGGTAGCAGGGTTCACCTCGTTTGTACACTGACTGCACTTATTGATGAGGTGGCTAAAGGGGTAAAAGAACGTGATATTTATGAGAAGTTTTTTAACTATGAAATGATCAAGGATCCATATGATATTGAACATATTGAAGCAAGAAACAATTTTAAAGATGATAAGGACAATGTGGATAAGTTTAACGGAATAGGTAACTTAACTGTACTTGAGCGTAGCATTAATAGAAGCATCAAAGATAAGCCTTTAAAAGGTAAGACCGAAAAGTACGAGGAATCAAAATATGAAGCAGTCCAAGCAGTCAGACAGGAAATTTTGGACAAGCACAAAGATAAATGGGATATAAAATGTGTTAGTGGGAGAGCAAAAGAAGAAATTAAAAAGATAAAGAGGTTTATGAAAGGAAAAAAGGTTTTTTGTATCCGAGGGGGAAGCTTAGTTGTACGGTATAGGTAATAAAAAGATGTTGAATATGTTTATACTTGAGATACTTCGCAATTATACCGATGAAGATCATTCTTTGACACAACAAGAGATTATAAAGCTTTTGGAAAAAGATTACGGAACGGTATGTGACAGACGCTCTGTAAAGAATAATGTTTTGTTATTGAAAGAATTCGGTGAGAGCCATGGATTTGAAATATCAATGGAAGACGGATACAGAATGGTTTTTAGAGAATTTGATGACGCGGAACTTAGGATACTTATTGACAGCATTTTATTTTCAAAAGAATTTTCTTCAAATCAGGTTAAGGAACTTATTAAAAAGATACGAGGGCTTTCAAGTAAATATTTCAATGCAAAAGTGTCAAATATATGTAATATACCTGAGCTTAACAAGAACATAAACAGACAAAACATCTACTCTATAGATAAGATAAATGATGCAATCTCAGAGGGACATAAGATCAGTTTTATATATAATGATATCGGAACCGATTTTAAGCTTCATCCAAGGAGAGAAGAGCGTTATATTGTAAATCCGTACAGGATAGTTGCAAATAACGGAAAATTTTATCTGATAGGAAATTATGACAAGTATGATAATGTAGTACATTTTCGTATAGACAAAATGACTGAGGTATGTGAACTTGAAGATAGAGTTAAGCCGATGAAAGATGTGCCTGAGCTTAAGGCCGGGATAAATCTTCCAAAGCATATGGCTGAACATATTTATATGTTTAGCGGAACAAGCACTGCTGTTAAGCTCCTGACAACCAAAGATATGATGTCTGAGTTGGTGGATTGGTTTGGGACAGACTTTAGTATTATTAAAAAAGATGAAGACCGGATTACAGTAAGAGTCAACTGTAATGAAAAGGCAATGAAATTCTGGGCATTGCAATATGGACCTTATGTAGAGGTTTTGGAACCTGAAAGTCTTAGAAATCAAATTAAAGAAAGTATTGCCGGCATGTCAAAGAAATACTCAGATAGATAAGGGGAGTTTAAGTAAGGCATAAGAAGGTTTATTAGATGTCATTTTTAACGGACAGATACTCTGATAAACTCCAATCATAACAAAGAAGTACTTTGTGGATTGGAGGAAGAAGATGATAGCACAGATGAGTAGTAAATCAAGGATTTATCACAGACCGGGATGCAGATTTATAAATCGAATCGAAGAAAAGTCATTGATAAGCTTTGATTTGGATGACGGAAGGATTAAATATTTAAAGCCATGTAAGTGCTGTTGCAATATCAAGTTTTTATATAATGAGTATAGAGAAAATTTAAAGGATGTATTTAGAGATTTACCTATATGGACAGAGCTTAAGGATGATTATATAGAAGTACATACTGATTGGTACAATTGGAGAATAGGTCTAAGTGAATCGAGTCAGGAAATAAGACTTTATCTTGAAGAGTGGAATGAAGAATTTCAAAAATATTTATTAATCAGAGTGGACCAAGTTGGAAAAAGTAAGAACCTGAAAACAGCTATGAGATATATTGCAAAGGAAGAAAGGGTAGCCTTTTATCCTTGTAAGTATAGAAAGTATGCACTTGGAATAGAGTACTTAGCTAAGAAAAGGGGAGTGCAAATAGAGTTTGACGATACCGATCTTTATATTCTTACCGATATGGCGGCTTGGAAAATATCGTATGTACAATACTTTGACAGGTATAAGTTATTGCATTGTCCGTTTGACGGAAAGCCTCTCACTATGGAAGAAGCAAAGACTGCACATTACCATGTACAAAGGGATGTGGTAAAGAATCAATCACCATACAATCATCTCGAGTATATTGTAAGACATGATGAAGCAAAAAAGTTAATGCAGATCAGTTATAAGAAATTACCGAAAGTAACAAAGCAACAAAAAAAGTATTATCGTCAAGCTGAAAACAGGGAAAAAAGAAACAGCATAAAAAGAGTTTGGAACTTATTTGCAAAACTTGAAGAGGGGAAGGTGAAATAAATTCCGTAAAAACACCTTTAAAAAGAGAAAAGAGCGTGAAATACCGCTCTCTTTCTATTTTTCAAATAACAAGTTTATCATTTGTTCGGGATTATCTAAAAAAGATTTTGTCACCAAGTAGGATTCCGTTTCCTTATACCCTTTTTTTTCAATTCCCTCTTCACCAAATTCGTATATATCCGAATTTGGATATGCCAAAAGAATTGGGGAATGTGTAACAATAATAAATTGAGAATCTAATTTTTCTAATTCTTTTAAAATACACAACATCGACATCTGTGTTGTGGGAGATAATGCAGCTTCCGGTTCATCTAACAAATATATACCGTTTCCTCTGAAACGATTCATCATTAAAGAACGAAAACTTTCTCCATGTGATTGGGAATGCATAGACTTTCCACCATAACCATCATAGAAACTATAATCCCCATCTGCAAGATTCTCGATTTCTGTTGCTACATTATAAAATGATTCTGCACGAAGAAAAAAACCGTCTTTTGCTTTTTTTACCCCTCTTGAAACTCGCATTACATCACTAAGTTCAGAGTGAGTTTCTCTTGTAGAAAAACAAAAGTTTTCGGAACCTCCTTCAGGATTAAAGCCTAATGTCACAGCTATTGCTTCTAATAAAGTTGATTTTCCCGTTCCATTATCACCCACAAAGAAAGTGACAGCTTTTCCAAAATCTATTCTTTGAAAATTTTTCACCCAGGGAATTTTTCTAAGATAACTTTCTTTCGGCAATTTATCACATTCTATATCAATTATAGATTTTATATATATCATAAAATAATTCCTCTTACTGTCTACCATAAACTACAGCATAATCTACGTTCATCTTAAGAATCAACTTCAAAATAGCCTGCAAAACTCAAAAATGGCTCCTTAGTGCTATTTCTTTGAGTTTTGCCACCTTAATTTTACCACAAATTGACGCTCTTTTTTATTAAAATAAATTTAACCGTACTTGTATACCACAGGTTTAATGACAGGTTGGTTACTATATAATATACTTAGCTCATCAAAGCAAAGTATGTCTCCTATAGTTCAATGGACAGAATGATCGGCTACGAACCGGTTGATTCCGGTTCGAATCCGGATAGGAGAATGGATATGTTACAGCAATTTAGTTGTTAGATATCAACTTATATTTGGGCAGGTGTCCCGAGTGGCGAAGGGGGCGGACTGTAAATCCGTTACAAAAGAAACACCGCAGGTTCAAATCCTGCTCTGCCCATTTTATTATAGAAATGTGTAAATCTTCATAATTGACTCCAAATATAAAAATATAATCTTTAAACCTGATTTGACATAATACTATATAATATATTAATCATGGAATTCATGAGACATTAGGATATAAGGAGAATAGATTTTGAATAGAGAAGTTATATTTGAGACAAAGGGAGAAAAGGCGATAGACGGTGCAGGCGTACATTTGGTGCGTGTGCTGGGAAACGCTACAAGGGATATATACGATCCGTTTTTGATGTTGGATGCCTTTGACAGTAAAGATAAGAGAGATTATAGCGCAGGATTTCCGATGCATCCTCATAGAGGTATAGAGACTGTGAGATTTTTATGCAAAGGAGAAATGACTCATAGGGATCATCTTGGTACTTAGGCCACAATATATGATGGAGAGGCACAATGGCTGACAGCAGGTTCAGGTGCGGAACATGAAGAAATGCCCGGAGGAGAACGTATTCTCGGTACGCAATTATGGTTAAATTTGCCTGCAAAATATAAGATGAGTGCACAGCCGGCATATCACAGTATTTCAAACAATGAAATTAAAGAGTTTGAATTTAAAGGAGGTAGACTTCGACTGATTACAGGAAAGTATGAAGATGAAGAGGGATGGCAGGGAAAGTATCTACCTTTAGATTTTTATGACATACATCTTGAAGATAATGTCAGTGTTGAAATACCTGTAAGAGAGGGCCTGTCAGCTTTTGCATTTACACTGCGTGGTGAAGTGATAATTTCAGGTAAAAATGTAGAGGAGAAAACTGCGGCAAAACTTGGAGATGGAGACAGAGTTTTACTTGAAACCAAAAATAATAAAGCGGAAATATTGATATATGCATCAAAGAGGTTGGATGAGACTGTAGCTTGGTTTGGACCTATTGTTATGAATACAGAGGCGGAAATAAGACAGGCCTTTGAAGAATTAAATAACGGGACATTTATAAAAGAAAATGCAGACTATGGCAATGAAGTTTTAGAATAGCATGAAACACAGAGCTCGCATAACTAAGGCCTGCATTGACATAAATTTTTGTCTGAATTATAATATTTTACAGACTTGAATTATAAAATTATTAGAGATAATAACGTTGATATATTAAAATAAATTACTTTTAACAGAAAAATGGAGGCATTATGAAACAGTGTATGGATTTAACTAATTTACATCGCAGATTAAAAAAGATAATAGGCCAGGTGCAGGCAATAGATAAAATGTTAGAGGAAGACGTGCCATGTGAGGATGTGCTTTCGCAGATAAATGCCGCAAAATCAGCATTACACGGTTGTGGAAAGGTGATACTTGAAGGACATATACAACACTGTGTGAGAGACGGTATTGACCATGGTGATGTAGATAAGACAATAGAGAATTTTACAAAAGCGGTAGAGCGATTTGCAAATATGGGCTAATATATTCAATATAAGACTTAAATAAAGCCGATACATTATTCAAAGCGAAATGATTAATGTATCGGTTTTTTTAATATGAGCTTGACAACATATACCCCTATGGGTATAATACGAACATAAACATATACCCCTATTGGTATAAACTATAACTTATGTATTTTGAAAGAAGGCTTATATGAAAGATTTTATGAGAAAAATCGAAGGTTTAATGGAAATTGGAGGAGTAAAAAAAGATATAGTATTTTTGGTTATATCGGGATTATCTCTTTTCTTAAGCTTAACCGGATTGATAAAGCTTCCGGTTAATCTTGCATGGGTTGCAATCATACTTTGCGGATTACCTATAATAATGGAAGCTATAATAGGTCTGACTACAGAATTTGATATAAAAGCGGATGTGTTGGTATCACTTGCACTTATTGCAGCTATATGTATCGGTGAAGTTTTTGCAGCCGGAGAAATAGCTTTTATCATGCAGTTTGGAGCATTGCTTGAGGATTTAACTGTGGAAAAGGCAAGAGCGGGAATTGAAAAGCTTGTAAAACTGACACCAAAAACTGCAAGGATTATTGAAAACGGTGTTGAAAGAATTATAGAATCGGATAATGTAAAGACAGGAGATATTATAAGGGTACTACCCGGTGAAAGTATACCTGTTGACGGAATTATTATTTCAGGTCAGACGTCTATAGATCAGGCTATAATGACGGGAGAGTCTTTACCGGTAGATAAAACTGTAGGAGATGAGGTTGCAAGCGGAACAATAAATCAGTTCGGAGTATTTGAAATGAAGGCTACTAAAGTCGGTGAGGACAGTTCTATTCAAAGGATGATTAGACTTATGCAATCCGCATATGCAGGGAATTCAAAGATAGTAGGCATTGCTGACAGATGGGCCACATGGATTGTAATTATAGCACTCAGTGCGGCAGTACTTACATGGATATTTACCGGAGAGATAATCAGAGCGGTTACTATTCTTGTTGTTTTTTGTCCTTGTGCATTGGTACTTGCAACACCTACAGCTATAATGGCGGCAATAGGAAATGCAACGAAACACGGATTTCTTGTAAGAGAGGGCGATGCCTTAGAGAGACTTTCAAAAGTAGATACTATTGCTTTTGATAAAACCGGTACACTGACAACAGGTAAGCTTACAGTTAAGGAATACAAGAGTATATCAAATGATTTTATCGATGAAGATATTTTTTCATTTGCGGCAGCTTGTGAGGCACTTTCTGAACATCCGATAGGAAAGGCAATTGTAAATTCATATAAAGAAATAACCGGAAAAGATGTTTTAAAATGTAAAAATTTCCTGATGACAGTCGGTAGGGGAGTTTCATCTACAATAGACAATAAATCTGTTCTTGCGGGGAATATAAGACTTTTAAACGATAACAATATTACTGTTGAAAATGAGGAGGAGTTTAATAGGCACATAAATAAGGGAAGTACAGTTATTTATATAGGAATAGATTCAAAGTTTGCAGGATATATAGTACTTTCAGATACATTAAGAGAAGAGAGCTCTCAAATGATTTCAAAGCTGTCGGGACTTGGTGTGGCTCCGGTTTTACTTACAGGTGATAATGCAAATGCTGCAGGTAATATAGCAAGTGTATTAAATATATCAGAGCATATTTCAGAATGTATGCCCGAGGATAAGCTCAAGTTTATTGACAGTAGGGAGAAAGAAGAAAAACTTGTATGTATGATTGGAGACGGTGTAAATGACGCACCCGCACTTAAAAGAGCAACCGTTGGTATTGCTATGGGCGGTGTGGGAAGTGATATTGCCATAGAAGCGGCGGATATTGCACTTGTAGATGATGATGTTAAGGAGCTTCCACATTTATTGTCACTATCTAAAAAGATGATGAATACTATCAAGTTAAATATGTCATTTTCTATGGGGCTGAATTTCATTGCGATTTTCTTGGCAATAACAGGTGTATTAAATCCTATTGTAGGAGCATTGGTACATAATGCAGGCTCTATACTTGTAATAATTAATTCATCGCTTTTGCTTAAGTGGAAGGGATATATATATAAGATTTATGAAGGCAATCCTTTTTGGGACTGCCTTTTTTTATTAATATAGTATATAATATAAATTCGGCATTAAAAATAATTAATTATATAGGAGACAAGATGAGCGAAAAAGAAAAGATGCTCGCAGGAAAGATATATGACCCCACTGATGAAGAGCTTGTCAGATTGAGAACGAAAGCTCACAGACTTTCTCAACAGTACAATACTTTATTTGAGGATGATTGTCTGAGAGATACTATTATTGACGAGCTCATACCAAATAAAGGTAGGGGAGTCTATTTACAGGGGCCGATTTATTTTGACTATGGAGCCTTCACAACATTTGGAGAAAACTGCTATGCCAATTTTAATTTTACTGTATTGGATGTATGTCCTGTAAATATCGGTGACAATGTAATGTTTGGACCGAACTGCAGTCTTATGACACCTGTTCATCCGCTTAGATGGCAGGAGAGAAATGTAAAATACAAAGAAGACGGAAGCGCATATGATGATGAGTATGCAAAGCCTATTAATATCGGGTCAAACTGCTGGATTGCGGCTAATGTGGTAATAACAGGAGGGGTAACTATAGGAGAGGGCAGTGTAATAGCTGCCGGAAGTGTGGTTACAAAGGATATACCGGCAAACTCACTCGCTGCCGGAAATCCCTGTAGAGTGCTTAGAGAGATAACTGAAGAAGACTCTGTAAAATATAAGAGTGAATTATTTTAGAATAAAGGTTTATAAAAGGATGAATAAGGAATTTATAAAAGAATTAACAATTGATATTATCGTGGATATCATAGCAGGTACTTTTATGGGAATAGGTACATACTGCTTTGCAGCGGCATTCAAATTTCCAATGGTAGGATTTACAGGTTTGGCACTAATTATTTACCAAATGGTAGGTCTTCCTGTCGGAATAGGAACAATAATATTAAATATACCTTTTGCAATACTCTCATACAGAGAAATAGGAAGAAAATTTTTATTGAAGTCTGTTAAATCAATTATAATAACTTCAATAATGATTGATATAGTTGCAAAAGCTATGCCTGTTTATCAAGGGGATTATATGTTGGCTGCTATATGTACCGGAATAATATCGGCAACAGGATATGCGCTTATATTTATGAGAGATTCTTCCACAGGCGGTGCGGATTTTATAATGGTTTTGATACATCATTTTTTCCCGCATATTTCACTGGGAAAGATAGCATTGGTTATAGACTCTTTGATTATTGTGCTGGGTGTTGCATTGGTTTCAAGAAATGTAAACAGTTTGATTTACGGACTTATTATAGCTTATCTGGTTTCTGTAGTGCTTGATAAGGCGATGGACGGACTTACAGCCGGTAAGCTTATTATGATTATTTGTGATAAGCCGAAGGAAATGGCAAAAGAAATATCAGATCTTATTGACAGAGGTTCGACTTATCTTAAGGCAGTGGGAAGTTATACAGATGAAGAAAGAAATGTGGTAATGTGTGCATGCAGAACAAAGGAAGTGCATGCAGTAAGACAGGCTGCAAAAAAGCTGGATCCTAATTCATTTGTTATTATTTTGGATTCAAATGAAGTGGCAGGAGAAGGATTCAGACATTTATAAGGATGGAAAATGAATATATTTGAAGAAAAGAAAATAAGGATAAGCGAAGCGGTTCTTGCATTGGATTTGGACGGTACATTGACAAATTCAAAAAAGGAGATTACCGAGAATACTAAAGCCGCTATAGACAAATTTATAAAGGCCGGAGGAACGGTTGTACTTGCCTCGGGCAGACCCACATTTGGAGTAAGTCCGATAGCAAATATACTTGAACTTGAAAAGAAAGGCGGCTATATACTTGCCTATAATGGTGGTTATTTTTATGATTGTAAAAATGATAAAGAGTTGTTTATGAAGGAGCTTACACATGAGTATCTGCCTATTTTGGAAGAACAGGCAAAACATTTTGGAGTAAATCTTATGACTTACAATCATGATAAGGCATATGCTCTTGATATAGATGAGCAATATTATATGTTGGAGGTCACAATAAATCACTTTATAAGAGTGAAAGTTGACCCTCTTGCACCACAGATTACATTTCCGGTTATTAAATGTTTGATGACCGCACCGGGTGAGCATCTTGCCAAGGTGGAAAAGGAAATGAAAAAGCTTTGGGAAGGAAAGTTAAATATTGTTCGTTCCGAGCCGTATTTTTTAGAGGTTACAGAGGTAGGCATAGATAAAGCAAATACCCTTTTAAATATGACAAAGAAGATAGGCAAGGATACAAAGAACCTTGTTTGCTGTGGAGACGGATTCAATGATTTATCAATGATACAGGCTGCAAGTATAGGCGTAGCAATGGCGAATGCTCAGGAGAAAGTAAGACAGGCTGCAGACTATATTACAAAGTCCAATGATGAGGACGGTATAGTAGATGTGATTGATAATCTTTTCTATTGGGACAGGTAGATTTCGTGGAGGATTTGAATGAATAGAGGAAAACGTCCAAAAATAAAAATAACTATTACAGATCGTAGGGGAAAGATGGGGTGTCACAGAGGACATCATGTCGGAGAAGTATTTGATTATGATGAGGATAGGGGAAAGATTTGCCCTATGGCAATGCACTGTGCCTTTCCATATATAGATATTCTAAGATATGGAGGCAGCTTACCGGGACAGCCTGAGGGATGTGCTGAGTTTTGTTGTTCAGATGCGGATGTTATTTTGGTTTTTAAGGCTGAAATGGAAAAATAGAAGGAGAGAGTATGAATAAAAAGCCTATATTTGAAATTATAGCAGATCGCCTGAGGCAAACTGAATTTAAAGACGATGATATAATAACTCTGGGAAAAGATTTTTCGTTACCAAATGATGAAGAAGGTCTTAAGTATATAGACGGTGCGAAGGACGGAATATGTGTCTATCATATGGGGGCGGCAGATATTACACAAAAAGACATAGAAGAGATAAATACAGTTATTACGCTTGCTAATACAGGTGATTATGATCAGGCGGATTCTGTGTTTGAAAAGCTTTGTGAACGTATAAGAGTAGTGAATTTTATAGATGAACTTCAAGATTGTATACTTGCCCGCAAGGATGAAATAGAGGATAAATTTTATATATACTCCCTACATTTGATGACTCAGTCTGCAAATATTGAATGTGTTAAAGCCGGAATGATGATTCAGGAATTGTTTGGGCAAAGCGAAGAAGTAAAGGGTATGGTAAGGACTCTTGGTCTGTCGGATGAGTTTACATTATATTCGGTTTTTATAATGAGAAACTGGGAAAATGGCAATACTGAAATAATGAATATTGCGAAGTCTGTAAACGGATGGGGTAAAGTGCATGCAGTTCACTATATTGAACCGGATACGGAAGAGATAAAGTATTGGCTTTTGACAGGTGCTGTATCAAATGATGTTATGCCGGCTTACTCGGGATGGGATTGCTATAAAAAGGCAGATGTGGAAGCAATACTTAAAAAAGATAGACTTACTTATGAGGAGCTTGAAGGCGTTTTATCGATTGTGGATGCAATGCTTGATGAGGGACCTGTACTTGGTATTTCCAATATAGAAAACCCTAAAGAAATTTTGTTAGCAGTTTTAAATCATTCGATAAAGCATTTACCGCTAAGTTCAGAGAATTGTAATGTTATAAGTAATATTTCGGATTGGCAAAAAGAAAATATTGCAGAAGAAAACTGTGAGATAGATTTACTTGTAAAACAAATACTTGAAGCGGGTAGGAGATAGTAAGAAAGGTAAAGGATGCTGGGGAAGACACATTTTTCTGTAGGTATGGTGGCAGGGCTTGCACTCTGCAGGCCACAGAGTATAACAATGCTCGTGGCAGGAACAGCTGTAGCAGGATTTGGAGGTATTATCAGTGATATAGATGTAGGAACATCAGGTGCCTACAATAAGGTGGATCGCATTATAGGGTTGGCTGTTGGAACTGTTGCCGGAATAGTAATTGCAGATGTCATTTTCCACGTTGGTATATATGACAGACTGATGGCGGACAGCAATATTGCAAGAATTATTACCGGAATATTAGCGTTTTTGTGTATATGTATTTTTGGAATGAAACAGCCACATAGATCATTTATGCATTCAATATCGGCATTACTTGGGCTTGGATTTTTTGTATACATGATTTTTCCTGATGTGGCTCCATATTTTAGTATAGGTTTTATTTCACATATGGTTATCGACGCACTCAATGGAAAGCGTGAGAAGCTTTTTTGGCCTATCGGCAAGGGATTTGCCTTACGAATGTGCTCATCAAACGGATTAGTAAATAAATTACTTTTTCACATATCTAATTTACTTGTATTGATATTAATACTGACTTCAAGGCCTGTACTTTTTATTCTAATTAATATAAGCGGTTTATTACAAAGATAAAATATATGTATCTAATGTCCTGTTTTAGAATTCAGGACATTTTTTATATTGCAAGTATATTGAAGGTTATCTTGTGTGTTTATATAATATAAAATAGTATAAAAAGGTGGGATTATGGGAAAAGTTTATTTAAAGACAAAATTTGACAATGAAATGAAAATAGAAATTCCTCACAGTGTAAATATTGCAAATGCCATGTATGGTTTTAGAGAGCTGGGAGCGGAGATAATTCCCTATCATAAAATTACTGAAATTTATGACAGAGTAAATAGAGAAGATATTGTTCTGGATTATATAGATCAATGCAACAGTATATTCTCAAAATTCGGTATTGAACCAAGTATACCTGATTATCCAAAAGTAATGTATAAATTTCTTGGAAGAAAAGTCTGGAAGGACACAATAAACAGTATTTCAAGAAGTGAAGAAAAATGGTCAGCCGGTTATTTTGTTAAGCCTGTAAGAAGCAAAGCATTTACAGGAAAAATAATAAGCAGTATATCTGACCTTGTCGGCTGCGGGAACTATTCTGAAGATTATGATGTACTTGTAAGTGAGCCTTTGGACATATGTGCGGAATGGAGATGTTTTATAATCTATGATGAGATAGTTGACGTCAGACCATATGGTTTATTATTGGACAGAAGCAGAAAAAGTTATAGATACCATTATGATTTTAAAGCTTTGGATTCTATGATGGAGGCATTTATCAGCTGGAAGGAAAGACCGATGGCCTGTAGTTTGGACATATGTGTTACAAAAGACGGTCAAACATTGTTGGTAGAGATAAATGATGCTTATTCACTTGGATGCTACGGGCTTGCAAGTGTTTTCTATGCTAAGCTTATTTCTGCAAGATGGAGTCAGATATTAGGCGTAAAGGATGAGTATCACTTTTAATTTAATATAAGAAATACAAGAAATTGAATAAGTTTTACCGGGAGTATAGGAGAATTAATGGATAATATTTGGAAATCAGGGATGTATGGTTTGATAGTTGCAGATGCAATGGGAGTACCTGTGGAGTTTAGTTCAAGAGAAGATAGAAAACTTGATCCTGTAATAGATATGAGAGGATATGGCACATACAATCAGCCTGAGGGTACATGGTCGGATGACAGCAGCATGGCGATTGCAACCCTTGCAAGTATCAGGGATAAGGGTAAAATTGATTATAAGGATATAATGGATAGATTCCAAGATTGGTGTATGAATGGGGAGTATACACCTTTTGATAATGTGTTTGATATCGGTATTGCAACTTCAAGAGCTATTATGAAATACAGTACCGGAGCCGATCCTCTGCAATCCGGAGGTGAAACGGAGTGGGATAACGGTAACGGTTCACTTATGAGAATTCTACCTGTATGTCTTTACATATTTGAACAGCAAAAAAATTTGAAGTTGCCTGATAATGAAGCGATAGATATTATACATAATTGTTCAGCTCTGACACATGCACATCTAAGAAGTAAAATAGCCTGTGGGATATATTATTTTTTAGTAAAAGCTATTTTAGATAAAGACGGAGAATTAACAGAAAGGCTACAGCAAGGAGTAGACAATGCATTTAAGTATTATAGTGAAAGTACTAAGAGTGAGCTTGACAATTATGACAGACTCATTTCACTTTCAGAATTTAAAGATGTGTCTGAAGACCGGATAAAAAGTACAGGTTATGTAGTGTATACACTGGAGGCTGCGATATGGTGTTTGATAAATACATCATCTTATGAGGAAGTTATTTTAAAAGCTGTAAATCTGGGTGATGATACTGATACTGTAGCAGCCATAACAGGTGGACTTGCAGGGCTTTATTACGGCTATGGTAATATACCTGAGAAATGGAAATCTAAACTACAAAAAAGAGACCTGATTGACAGTTTGTTAAATTGATAAGTAGATATTGGAATTTAATGTCGGCATGGTAATGCCGGCATTTTTAATGTACAGCTTTTTGTTTATACTAAAGATAATAAAAACAGGAGTTGTTTAGGGAGTATATATGAGGAAAGAAAATTTAGAGACAGCTAAAAATTTAAACTTTATTTTTTGCAGTTACCCGTTGAATAAAAAGAGCGTGGATGAGGATTATATGGAAGAATATCAAGCGGCAGGCTTGAATCATTCCTGTGCATTATTTAGTTATGAAGACTTGGAAGTTGGGAAACTGTCGCTTTATGGTGAAGATATTAAAGGTTTGACAATATATAGGGGATGGATGATGTCACCAAATATGTATGAAAACTTTTATAATCTGCTGCTTGAAAGAGGAATACAGCTTATAAATACTCCAAAAGAGTATGCAAAATATCATCTTTTACCCGGATGGTACAAAGACTTTGAAAGTTCTACTCCCTTTAGTATTTGGAGTGAGTCAAAGAATATAGAAGATGCATTAAGACTTACAGACGGATTAGAGGGGGCATTCATTATCAAAGACTATGTAAAAAGTAGAAAACATGAGTGGTATGATGCCTGTTTTATAAAAGATATACGTGACAAGGAAAATATGGAGAGAGTAATCAATAATTTTATTAACCGACAAGGCAGTAATCTTGAAGGTGGGGTTGTACTTCGAAAGTTTGAAAGTCTGAAATCTATAGGAAATCATAAAGAGAGCGGTATGCCTATTTCAGAAGAATACAGAATATTTGTTTTCAAGGGTGAAATATTGATTGCCGATAATTATTGGGATGACAGTGGAGAATTAAATATAACCGAAGATGAATATACTCTGATTGAATCTATAATAAGTAAGATAGAAAGCAGCTTTATAACCATTGACTTTGCAAGAAAAACTGACGGCAATCTTATAGTAATGGAAATGGGAGACGGTCAGGTATCAGGGTTACAGCAAATGGATGAATATGAATTTTATGGTGCTTTTCAAAATCAGGGGAAATAAGAAATGAAAATAGTAATAACAGATAGCGGTATATTATGGCATTATGGAAATCCTATATTAAAAAATTATAAGGACTTAGTGTTAGTGGTCTGTCTTCACGGGAGTAAGGTTACAGATGAATATGAGTGCTTTATCTGTCCGAGAAAATCAGTTGGCCTTGGTATGAGTATGGGGGTTGGCAGTAGAGTTTATAATGATTTAGAAGATGTGGCAGATGAACTTTATAACATGTTACAATCTGAAGATGATATATTATTTTTAACAGATGGCGATCCGGACAGTTTATATCCATACCATATTATAAAAAACAGAAGGCATCATATGAATATTCACCTTTGGGCAAGTCCACCCTGGAGTATTGAAGGAAAGGCAAGGATGAAAACCCATAAGGAAATGCTTTCAGATTTATCAGGTGTAAAATCAATTTGCTATATAGACACTCAGGAATACTTGAAGAATGACTATAAGAATTTTGGTAATCTTTTAGAAGATGTCCAAAATTACTTTGAGGAGATTTTTCCGATTGTAATAGATGGTATAAGTAAATTGGAAAATGAATCCTACTTTGATTTGGCATCAAAAACGTATATTCCACTTGGTAAAATATCGGTTGATGAGTCTATATTAAAAAGTACTGAATACCTGTCAGATAAAAATAGGTATACAGATAATATGTATTTAATTGAGGGTATGGTAGATATTCCTGAGTGCCAAAGGAGTGACAAATATAAAAGGGATATAATACACAGACAGGTAGCCAGAATAGACGGGAAGAAAATTTGCAATTTACTTCGTGAATACAGATATAAATTAGCTCAGATGAATAGTATAGAATTTTATTCTGAGGAGTGCAGATATGTGGGTGCATGTGCAGGAACCTGCGAAAAATGTGAGGAAGAAGCTGAGTATTTAAGTAAGAAGCTTTCAGAGATTCCAAAAGAGAAGCAAAGAATTCCTATTCTTAATCCGGAGGAGGTAGAGTGATGGTCGGAGATATTTTATCTGTTTCAAGGCTCAGAATGGGCACAGATGGAAGAGGTATATCTACTTTGGTTGTATTTTTTGATTGTCCTCTCTACTGTAAATATTGTATAAATGATTTTTGTCATAAAAGTAAAACAGTTTTTGGAACAGTTCCTAATGCAGCCTTCAGCGTGCAGGAGCTGATAGATGTTTTAAAGAAGGATGATATTTATTATTTAATGAGTGGAGGAGGTGTTGTTTTTGGTGGTGGGGAGCCTCTACTGCAATCAAAGTATATTCATAAGGTTTGTACTATGGCAGACCAAAGATGGGCAAAAAGAATAGAAACCTCATTAAATGTTCCTTGGGATTACTTAAAGCCGGTATTGTATGATATGGATGAATGGATTATTGATATAAAGGATATAAATAATGATATTTATAAGAGCTATACAAAAACAGACAATAAAAATATGATTGAAAATTTGTTGAAGCTTAGAAATAAAGTGTCAAAGGATAAGATTCATATAAGGATTCCCAAGATACCTGATTATAATACCTCAAATGATATTGAATATTCCGTACAGTGGATTAGAGATAATATCGGAGTGGAACCTGAAGTGTTTTCGTATAGAAAGACTACAAGCCGGTAATTAAATTGTAAGATTTAGAGCACTTTTTATACTTATAGTATAATGACAAAAGCACTTTACTGTGTTATTCTATCGATAAAGAAATTGGGCGGATTGTGCCCGGAAAGGAAAAGACATGAGAACAATGAATCGTTTTGACTATTTAAATATTGAACGCTTTGATAACGCACTCCTTAGTATGGCGTCTAGGAAGGGCTTTGTTTTAATGCACTCATTGGAGATAGGTCAAGTACGAGAAAATTGTTTGTATAATTATAGGCATAGGTAGATACTATGCTGATATTAGATAAATGTTTTTGAGGCCGCTTACTCTAAATGGGTAGGCGGTTTTTTTGATGTAAAGGAGAAGATATGGATAGAATTGAAATAAAAGGTAGAGTAAATACAGCAGTATGTTATGCAAAGGTTGTAGAGGATGAGGCAATAGAGCAGATAAGAAGAATGTGCGATTATGTGATAACGGAAGGATCAAAAATTCGTATAATGCCTGATGTTCATGCCGGAAAAGGATGTACTATAGGTACTACAATGACTATAAAGGATAAGGCGGTTCCAAATATAGTCGGAGTGGATATCGGATGCGGAATGTACACGGTAAAACTTGGAAAAGTGGAAATAGATTTTGAAAAAGTAGATGAGGCTACTCATTATATTCCATCAGGAATGAATGTATGGGAGGGCAGACAGGAGCACTTTGATTTAACAAAGTTAAACTGCTTCAGATATTTGAGAGATTCAGGAAGGCTTGAGCGTTCACTTGGTACATTGGGAGGTGGAAATCACTTTATTGAGATTGATGAGGCAAGTGACGGATGCAAATACTTGATAGTACATTCAGGATCAAGAAATCTTGGAAAGCAGGTTGCACAGTATTACCAGAGATTGGCG
This sequence comes from Lachnoanaerobaculum sanguinis, assembly GCF_033242365.1. Classification (NCBI taxonomy): domain Bacteria; kingdom Bacillati; phylum Bacillota; class Clostridia; order Lachnospirales; family Lachnospiraceae; genus Lachnoanaerobaculum; species Lachnoanaerobaculum sanguinis. The sequence continues at coordinate 7,701 of NZ_BTHK01000018.1, read as the reverse complement.
GCAAACTTAGATAGAGGGTATGATACTTATTTTGAAAAAAGGGATGAGATCATAAGAACTTATAAGGAGCAGGGTAGAAAAAATGAGATTCAGGCCGCACTAAAAGCACTTCATTGGAATGTGTATGAGTCGGAAACAAGCATGCCTGATGATTTATGCTATGTTTCAGGAAAATATTTGGAGGAGTATTTAAATGATGTTGAGATTTGTCAAAACTTTGCGAAAAGAAATTGCGAGTTGATGGCAGAAATTATCCTTGAGAGGACAGGGATGAAAAATCTTGAGTCATTCCATACTATACACAACTATATTGATGTGAGTGAGATGATTTTACGAAAAGGTGCTATAGCGGCACATAGCGGTGAGAAGGTTTTGATCCCTATAAATATGAGGGATGGAAGTGTTTTGGCGGTTGGAAAGGGCAATCCTGACTGGAATTATTCAGCACCTCATGGAGCCGGAAGACTTATGTCAAGAACTGCCGCAAAGAATAACTTAAGTTTAGATGAGTACAAAGAGACAATGAAGGGAATCTATTCCACTTCTATAAATGAAAACACATTGGACGAGGCTCCAATGGCATATAAAAGACTTGAGGATATTATAGATGTGATAAAAGACTCTGTAGATATCATCGAGGTAATGAAACCAATTTATAATTTTAAGGCTTCTGAATAGAAAGAGTAACTCTTTACTATCCGGAAGCGGAAAGGAAGAGTTATGTTTATTTTTCCTACCATTGATTTGGTAGCAACAGGAAAAAATATTTTGAGACTTAGAGAAGAGTCAGGACTTAGTGTGAGAGAATTGCAGGACATATTCGGTTTTGCCACTCCACAGGCTATTTACAAATGGCAACATGGCAGTGCAATGCCGACTATAGATAATTTGATAGTACTGTCAGCAGTATTTCAGGTTTCTATGGATGAGATCATCATAGTAGAAAATAATACACAAATAAGTGCATAAACCCTAAATATATACCGATTTTAATTGACTGTGTATATGCGAGATATTAGAATAGCTTAAAAGAGAGGTATATATGGGAATTGAAAAATTGAGTAGAAAAACAGAAATAGAGTTAACAAATATGTGCTTAATCTGTGACGGAAGCAAGGTTTTGGTTCAGGAGAAAACAGGAACTGATGGTTTGGTATTCCCGGGAGGTCATGTTGAAGAAGATGAGTCACTGCTTGAGTCTGTTATCAGGGAGATGAAAGAGGAGACAGGACTTACTATTGAAAATCCTATAGCCTGCGGTTTTAAAGATTGGATACAGGAAGACGGAACAAGATATCTGGTACTCTTATATAAGACTGATAAATTTAGCGGTGAATTAAAGCCATCGGAGGAAGGAAGAGTATTTTGGGTTGACCGGTCAGACTTAGACAGTGTAAACCTTATCTGGAATATGAAGGAGTTATTGGAGATATTTGATTCTGACAGATACAGTGAGTTCTTCTTTAAAATTAAGAACGGAAAATATAAAGGGGAACTGCTTGGATAGTATACATTAAAAATTGATTCGGATATTTATCCGGATCGATTTTTATAAAAAACAATTGACAGATATATTTTTTTATGTAATACTGTGTAATTGAGTTAGGCAGCACTAACGAGAAGTGTTATAAACAATTATTTTATTTTATATTCATGGAGGACATATGAAAAAAAGATATCTATCTATATTGGCACCGGCAGCATTTGCATTGATGGTAACAGGTTGTGGAAAAGCAGCTGATACAGCTACTACAGCTGAGAGCAGCTCGGTACAAAGCGAAAGTCAGTCAGAGGTAAGCAAGGAGAGTAAGACTGATATCGGTAATGAAAATTACGTTTATGCAAAGATAAGCATTCCGTATGCTGACTACTACTATGGAGAGATTAATAATGTAGAGCCTGAGGCTAATCCTGAGAAGCTTACAGCAAAGCTTGATGCTCCGGATGCGGCAGCAGATATCAGAAGTGACGGAAATTATGATGCTGTAAGCTCTGTAACCAATAAAAAGGTTGAAAAGTTTACAACAGTAGTATCGGAAGTTGTTGGTGACGGATCAACAATTTCAGGAGTGAAAGATGTAAATATCGCTATTTCCAAGTCACTTTATGAGGATGCTAAGAAGGCAATAGAGGAGAAAAAAGAGTCAACTAACCCTCTTCTTACATTTGTAGCTGAAATTAAAGAGACTACAGATCAAACACCTGCAGAGTATAAGGTGTTAAACTCAGACGGTACATTCTCAAAGACAGTTGGAAATACTGTTAAAAATGATTTGGAGTCAACAATTACAACTACTTCAAACTATGGAAATTATCAAATTGACATAAAGGACTTAGAAGTTGAAGTTGACAATGTTCAAGGTGTTGTTATAGAAACAAAAGAAGGTAAGAAGTACGGTATGGAACATTTGGCGAATATCTGGCTTTCACCTGAAGAACTTGCATTTGCAGCAGCACCGTTTACAGAGAATCATGGAAATGCACAGGCATATATACGTTATCAGGATTTACCGGGACAGACAATTTCAAAGATTACATATTTACTTAAGGATGCCGATGATATAGAGATAGATACAGATTTGTTCTGCAAGCTTTTGGCACCTGAGAACTACAGCATTAAGGGTGATGAGAGCGCTAATTATACTAAGGACGGCTCACAGATTAAGTTTGAAATAACCTCAGATGATACTAAGTACAGTATCGGAAGAATGGTTTCTAAGAAGAAAGATGTTGATATAGCAAACGTAAAGGAAGATAACGGTACTTTGAATCTTCCAAAGGACATTGTACCCGGCAAGTATCAGTTTATATTTACAAATGATAAATATGCTGATTTGAGTTTCACAGCTGTTATAAATTCAAATTTGAATGCGGAACAGTTCCACTTTGAGAACAATGCTCTTAAACTTGATGAAAATGAGGCAGGACTTACTCTAAAGGATTATATAAGTGCTATTACTTATGCAAAGGTAAATGATACAGAGTATAAGGGCGGCAAGGGTAGAAAGTTTGGAAAAGTTGCATTTAATGAAGATGGAAGTATAAATTTGGATGCAAAATACAGTTCGGACGGTAAGGATGAGCCTGTATTTGCAGAAGCAGGAACATATACAGTTGTTCTTAAGGCTGACGGATATCCTGATTTAACAATTGAGGTAACAAAATAATGAGATTGGTCGCATGTCTTATTGTAGCATTGGCTTTTTTTGCAATTTTAGAAAAGCCTATAAAAAAACATGCAACATATTTTTATATTGCAACGATTTTAATAAGTATATTAACTATAATTGCACCTGAAAAAGGCTTGCCGTTTGTAGTTGATTATATTGCAAATGATATATTGGCGAGAGGCACCTTAGCAGGTGCTCTCTTTATACTTGTTATGGTAGCATCTGTATGTCCGGCTGCAAAAATGAGAGGATTACTGCTACGTACAAGAGGTGAAATGGCAATTATTGCGGCTTTATTTACCTTGATTCACAATATATCACATGGGCAGTATTATTTTGTAAATCTCTTTACAAATATATCTGAATTGGATACACAGAGAATATTTGCGGCAGTATTTTCACTTATAATGATTATTCTTTTGATACCTTTGACAATAACTTCATTTATGGTTATCAGAAAAAGGATGAATCCTAAAAAGTGGAAATCATTACAAAAACTGTCCTATATATTCTATGGATTACTGTTTGTGCATATAGCGATGATATTCAGTATATCAATATTGAACGGATATTTGGAGACACTATTTGATTTAACAGTTTATGCTGTTATATATGTAGTTTACCTTGTTTTGAGAGCTATAAAGTATAAGAAACAAAGAGTGTTATGCGTATTCTTCATTGCAATTATTTGTATTATTTACACAGTCCTTGCCGTATTAGGATTTAGGGCGGCAGGAAAGCATGAAGAAGAAGCACTGGAAGAGCAAAACGCTCAAACCACGGTTTCATCAGATGCCTCATATAAAGACGGAACTTATGAAGGAAGTGCTAAAGGTTACAGTGGAAAGATGACGGTTTCTGTTACTATTGTCAATGGAGAAATCACTGAAATAAATATAGTTGATACAGGGGATGATGAGGAGTATTTAATAGATGCAAGGGATGTAATTCCTGAAATAATAGAAAAACAATCATTGGATGTAGATACTGTAAGTGGTGCTACACACAGTTCTAAAGGAATAATCAAAGCAGTAGGAAAAGCACTTGAAAGTGCAATGGAGTAATCTATTTATAAAAGACCCAAGTGAGAACTTGGGTCTTTTTATGTAATAAAATATTTAGAAATATTACAGTAAAATATATATATCTTACAAAAACATTAAAATGTTAATATAAACTTTATTATTAATTTCTGCTATAATATTGTGATAATTTATACATTATAGTATACTTTATATAAGTTATTCAACGAAATACCGAAGAGACGTACATGAAGACAGGAGGAGTGACTATGAACAGTATACGTAAATTGAGGCTACACAGGGGAATGACACAAAAGGAATTTGGCGATATTATCGGAGTCAAGCAGCAAACGGTATGTAAGTATGAAGGTAAAAATTCAAATGTAAGTTTAAGTGTGCTACAAAAGATAAGCGATAAATTTGATATACCGGTAGAAGAACTGCTTGAAGATAAGATAGACCATTATATAAGTACCGGTAGTAGAAAAAATGCAAGTAATGAAATAAAAGCAAACATAATAGCCAGAGTTAAAAGGTTAAACAGTTACAAATTAAAGAAATTATTGGAATTTCTATCAATTCTGGATGAGGATTGAAAAGATAATTACTTGGAAAAATATTAAATTTGAATGAGGAGGTGTAAAAAATCAAAGCTGTTTTTATAGCAATATCACCATATGATATTTGGCGTGATGCATAGTTTAATATGCAAGACATTGTTTAATATGCTGAAATTAATCAAAATACAACGGAACGTGGTATCAGGTATTGCCAATATGGTGATAGTTAGTATAATGGAACCATCAAACCTTTTACATGATGTTTGGTTTGATATCTTTTTTCTTATAGAAAGCTAGCTTTCTAATCTGCGTATTCTAAAAATTCTACAAAGTTATAAACATCATGACATGTCGGTGCACCGACTATTTTCCACACATAGCCGGGTATTTGATAGTAGGGGCATTTACCCGGCTATATTTAATACTTCTGAAATCAATTCTGAAAACTTCTAAAGACAATGGAATCAAAAATAATTCTCTGATATAATAAAGGAGCAGATATGCAAGAAAAAGATATAACCCAAAAGATGCTTGAAAGACACAATGATGTTTTTTCTGATATAGTAAATGTATTGTTGTTTAGTGGTAAGAAAGTGGTAGAGGAAGAAACACTTTTTGATGCCGTTACGGACAGTGCATTAAAAATAGACGGAAGAGTCAGGTTTCAAGACAGAGATGTTGCGAAATATTGGAAAGACAGTCAGATAAATATAGCACTTTTAGGAATAGAAAATCAGACAACACCCAATAAATTAATGCCGTTTAGAGTTATAAGCTATGACGGTACGGAATATGGTAAACAGTCAAGAACTGAAAATATTGATAAGAAAAAATATCCTGTAATCTCTTTAGTATTATATCTGGGGTTTGAACAGAAATGGTTGTACCCCAAAAATCTGCTTGGAATAATAGATGTTGATGAGAAATTAAGGCCATATGTAAATGACTATAAGATTAATTTGTTTGAGATAGCATATTTGGACAGAGAAACAATAGATTCTTTTAAAAGTGACTTTTGGATACTTGCAGATTATTTGTATCAAATGCGGGTAAATAAGAATTATGTTGCAGATAAGAGGTCAATAGGCCATATAGAGGAATTACTAATGCTTATGTCTGCAATGACAGGCGATAAAAGGTTTGAAGATATTATTGATGAAGCAAATAAGAAGGAGGTTGTGAATATGTGCGAAGTATTGGATATAGTTGAGGCAAGAGGGATAGAAAAAGGAATAGAAAAAGGTGCCGATTTAATAAGCAGATTAAATACAATATTGGCTAAGGAAGGTGATCTGGACAAGATAATAAAAGCCAATACTGATAAGAGATATCGCAATGAGCTTTTAAAAAAGTACAATCTTTTAAGGGATTAATTAAAGTAAATATATTGATCAAAAAATCGCGATACCGACTCGGTACGCGATTTTTATAATGTGTATTTAAATATTAAATTTGTATGATGAACTATAAAAATTCAATGTGTTTTTTATGGCAATGTGACCATAAGAAAATTGTCCATATGCACAGTTTTATGAGATAAATTTATTTAATACGCCCAAATTAATCGGAATACAACGGAACGTGGTATCAGGTATTGCTAAAATAGTGTTAGTTAGTATAATGGAACCATCAAACCTTTTACATGATGTTTGGTTTGATATCTTTTTTCTATAGAAAGCCAGCTTTCTAATCTGTATTTTCTAAAATTCTACAAAGTTCTAAACATCATGACATGTCGGTGCACCGACTATTTTCCATACATAGCCGGGTATTTGATGGTAGGGGCATTATACCCGGCTATATTTAATACTTCTGAAATCAATTCTGAAAACTTCTAAAGACAATGGAATCAAAAATAATTCTCTGATATAATAAAGGAGCAGATATGCAAGAAAAAGATATAACTCAAAAGATGCTTGAAAGACACAATGATGTTTTTTCGGATATAGTAAATGTATTGTTGTTTGGCGGAAAGAAAGTGGTAGAGGAAGAAACACTTTTTGATGCCGTTACAGACAGTGCATTAAAAATAGACGGAAGAGTCAGGTTTCAAGACAGAGATGTTGCAAAATATTGGAAAGACAGTCAGATAAATATAGCACTTTTAGGAATAGAAAATCAGACAAATTCGGATAAATTTATGCCGCTAAGAGTAATGGGATATGACGGATTGGAGTATACAAGACAGGTCAGAAAAGAATGTAATGGTGAAAGCAAATACCCTGTAATTACCTTGGTATTATATCTTGGTTATGATAAAAAATGGACATACCCGAAGAATCTATTCGGGGTTTTAGATATAGATGAAGAGCTTAAGCCATATGTAAATGATTATAAAATCAATTTATTTGAGATAGCATATCTGGACAGAGAAACAATAGATTCTTTTAAAAGTGACTTTTGGATACTTGCAGATTATTTGTATCAAATGCGGGTAAATAAGAATTATGTTGCAGATAAGAGGTCAATAGGCCATATAGAGGAATTACTGATGCTTATGTCTGCAATGACAGGAGATAAAAGGTTTGAGGAGATCATAGACGAAGCAAATGCGAAGGAGGTTGTGAATATGTGCGAAGTATTGGATATAGTTGAGGCAAGAGGGATAGAAAAAGGAATAGAAAGAGGCAGAGAAGAAGGAATAGAAAAAGGTAGGGAAGAAGGTGCCGATTTAATAAGCAGGTTAAATACAATATTGGCTAAGGAAGGTGATCTGGACAAGATAATAAAAGCCAATACTGATAAGAGATATCGCAATGAGCTTTTAAAAAAGTACAATCTTTTAAGGGATTAATTAAAGTAAATATATTGATCAAAAAAGGGGCTGTCGGGAAATGGCAGCTATAAAAGAGGGAGGAGTAACTCAAAACGAGTCACTCCTCCCTAAGTTTTTGCATAAAAAAAGATGGCTAACGACAACCATCTTTCTCCGTTACATGTTATAATGTA
>NZ_BTHK01000017.1:48280-63080 GCF_033242365.1 Lachnoanaerobaculum sanguinis | reverse complement strand
ATGCCCAAAAACAGACAGTATTATAGAAAAACAAAATATCCTGACAAAGTCGCAAAGCCCAAAAGCCTTGTATTTGTCAGGATATTTCTATTTCGTTCTGCGGGAAGTAAAATTACTTATTTCCCGACAATCCCCTATTTTGAAGTTATCTATTTCTAGACAACTCCCCTTTGCTATGACTACAATATAGCTATTATTTTGTACCTTCCTTTGACTTTGGAAGGAGTACATTCAATAGTACAGCCATGATAGTTGCAACAACTACAGGGCTCTTTCCGAAGATAGTAGTAAATATTTGTGGGAATGCGGCAAGTGAACCCTGTGCCTGTGAAATACCTACACCGAGAGCTACTGAAAGTCCGACAATAGATGTGTTTCTAAAGTCCATCTTCTCTGTGAAGATAAGCTTGATACCTGTCATTGCTATTGAAGCAAATACCGATATTGTAGCACCACCGAGTACACATAACGGAATAGTTGTAAGGAGTGCTGAGAACTTAGGTATAAGTCCAGCTATAAGGATTATAATACCTGCAAGTCCGAGAACCGCTCTGTTTATAACCTTTGTTGTTGTTACAATACCCACGTTCTGTGAGAATGTAGCTGTAGGAAGTCCACCAAGTGCGGCACCGAGTATATTTGAGATACCGTATCCTATGATACCGCTTCTAAGCTCATCACCTGTAGGAAGTCTGTCCATAGAACCGCTTGTTGTGGCTGATAAATCTCCGATAGCCTGAATAGAGTTTATAGCAAATAAAAGTCCGATTGCTATACAAGCTCCCGTGTCAAACTTTACACCGAAGTGAAATATCTGAGGCAGTGAGAATACACCTGCACTTGCTACTGATGAGAAGTTGACCATACCAAGCACCAATGCAAGAATATAACCGCAAATCATTGCCACCAATATTGAAGCAAGTTTTAAGATACCTGTAGCAAAGTTGTTAAGTATTATAACAATAATAAGTGTAAAAATTGCTACACCCCAGTTCTTTACAGAACCGTAGTCATCTTTTCCAATGCCACCTGCCATATAGTTTACAGCAACAGAGTAAAGTGAAAGACCTATAGTGAATACTACAGTACCTGTTACAAGCGGTGGGAAAAGCTTCTGAATTTTCTTAACAAAGAGACCTACCAGTATTGCAACAATACCGCCGACTATCTGGGCACCAAGTATAGAAGCTACACCTGAAGTTCCTGCAATATCCTGCATAGTAGGAACGTATGCAAAGCTTATTCCCATGATAACAGGAAGTTTTGCACCGATTCTAAAAGTCTTTGTACCTATACCGAACAGCTGTAAAAGTGTAGACAATGCGGCAACTACTAAAGCTGCCTGAACCATAAGTACTCTGTCAGGATCTGAAAGCTTTGCAACATTTGCTACTATAATAGCAGGTGTGATACATCCTACAATCATTGCCACAACGTGCTGAAGTGCAAGTGGAAGAGCATCTGAAAACTTTGGGAAACCGTCCATTTCAAATATAGAAGCATACTGCTTCTGGCCTGCATTTGCTGAATTACTCATATTAATACCTCCCTGATCAATCTACAATTCTTGTACCTGTCTTACCGTTAATAGCATCTTTGGCTTTTTCAAGCAATGTTATCATTGCAGTTTTGTTTTCACCTGAAGCAGCAAAATCTACTGCGGCAAGTACCTTTGGAAGCATTGATCCCGGAGCGAACTCTCCGTCATCAGCATACTTTAAAGCTTCAGCTGTGCTGAGCTTATCTAACCATTTTTCATTTTCTGTGCCATATCCGATGGCAACCTTTTCAACAGCGGTAAGGATGATAAGTGTATCTGCACCTACATTCTTTGCAAGAAGAGCGGCAGCCGCATCCTTATCGATTACTGCAGGAGCACCTGAGAGATGCTTTCCGTTTGATACTACAGGGATTCCGCCACCACCGCAGCAGATTACAACCTGTCCGTTATCAGCCATTGACTTAATAGCGGACAACTCAATAATTTCCTGTGGAGCAGGAGAAGCAACAACTCTTCTGTAACCTCTTCCGGCATCCTCTTTTACAATCCAGCCTCTGTTTCCTGCAGCTTCAAGAGCTTCATCCTTGCCCATGAACTTTCCGATAGGCTTTGTAGGATTTTCAAATGCTTTATCATTCTCATCTACTCTGATCTGAGTAACAACTGTAGCTATCGGAGGAACTTCAAGATTTCTGTTTAAGAATTCCTCACGAAGAGCGTTCTGTATATCATATCCGATATAAGCCTGGCTCATTGCCACGCATACTGAAAGCGGTGTTGAATCAGAGTCGGTATTATGTGCATACTCTGTCATGGCATTGTTTATTACACCAACTTGTGGACCGTTTCCGTGAACGATAAGAACCTCATGGCCATCTTCGATTAAATCTACGATAGCCTTAGCAGTAGTTTTTACAGCTACCATCTGCTCTTTTAAATTATTACCTAGGGCATTACCACCAAGAGCTATAACAATCTTGCTTTTGAATTTCATATAAATTTCCCCTTAATGTTAGGATATAGTTTATAAAGACAAAGGGGCAGCCATACATAGCCGCCCCCCTTTTGTATAGGCGATAGATTATCTACCACCTTATTTACTAAGACTCACTGGCCTCTTTATTTTTCTGAAAAGATTCTATCCTGTCCACGTGCCTCAAGCTGCTCTAAAACCTTAGCAGGATCTTTGAACTTCTCAAGTAAGATCATAGCAGCGATAACATATGGCTTAAAGCTTGCTTCTTTGTAAAGCGGATCTCTGTATCTGTCAAATACTGAACCGTCAACCTCGCCTTCCTTGCAAGAAACGCCTGTGATATCAGCAGGTAAGCAGTGAAGATAAAGAGCCTTACCGTCCTTTGTAAGCTTCATCATCTCTTCTGTACATGCCCAATCCTTGTGGTTAGCATTCTGAGCTAAAAGCTCCTTCTCTAAAGCCTTGATTCCTTCTGAATCACCCTCTGCATAAAGATTTGTTCTCTTCTCCATTGCAGCAAATGGTGCCCATGACTTAGGATAAACGATATCTGCATCCTTGAATGCTTCCTTCATATCGTTTGTTATAGTGAACTTACCGCCGCACTCAGCTGCCTGCTTCTTAGCAACCTCAGCAACCTCAGGCATTACCTCATAACCTTCCGGATGAGCTAAAACAACATCCATACCAAGTCTTGTGAAAAGACCGATAACACCCTGTGGAACTGAAAGAGGCTTACCGTAAGATGGTGAATAAGCCCAGCTCATAGCGATCTTCTTACCCTTAAGGTTCTCAATACCGCCGAACTCATGGATTACATGAAGAGCGTCAGCCATACACTGTGTAGGGTGATCGATATCACACTGAAGGTTTACAAGAGTAGGTCTCTGCTCAAGAACGCCGTCCTTGTATCCTGCCTCAACAGAGTCTGCAACTTCGTGCATATATGCATTACCCTTACCGATGTACATATCATCTCTGATACCGATAACGTCAGCCATGAATGAGATCATGTTAGCTGTCTCACGAACTGTCTCACCGTGAGCGATCTGTGACTTACCTTCGTCAAGATCCTGAACCTCAAGACCTAAAAGGTTACAAGCTGAAGCGAAAGAGAATCTTGTTCTTGTTGAGTTATCACGGAAAAGTGATATTCCAAGTCCTGAATCGAAAACCTTTGTAGAGATGTTTCTCTGTCTTAAATCACGAAGTGCATCTGCAACTGTCCATACAGCATTAAGCTCATCATCTGTCTTTTCCCATGTAAGGAAGAAATCGTTCATGAACATATCCTGTGTTTTGAGGTTCTTTAACTTTTCAACTAAATTCTTGAAATCTGACATTTTTATTACTCCTTATTTTTAAAAGCGCTTTGCGCTTAAAGTTTATATATTTATTTTATAGCTTGTACATAAGTTTAACCCTCCGGGCAAAAGCCCGGAATGCTAAACACAAATATTATTTTAATTAGTCACAGTAGTAAGCAGGAAGAGCTGCATAGAATGCCGCACATGTTACCAAGTCTTTCTTCCATGTGATCTCGTTTGGAGCATGAGCCTGAGCCTCTGCACCCGGTCCGAATCCGATTACAGGGATACCGTTTCTACCCATGATAGAAACACCGTTTGTAGAGAATGTCCACTTGTCAAGAAGCGGTCTTACCTCACGCTCAGGTGTAGTCTTTGCATTACCGATTCTCTTATCACCGAAGAGATCCTTGTAAGCTGCAACTGCACTTGTACAAACTTTGTGATCCTCAGGTAATACCCAAGTAGGGAAGTAGCACTCGATAGGATATACAACACCTGTAAATGAAGGTCTGTCATAGTTGTACATGCTTACAACTACATCCTCACCGTACTTCTTAACTGAAGGAAGCTGTCTGATTTCCTCAAGACATGATTCCCAAGTCTCACCTACAGTCATTCTTCTGTCAAGAGATACTGCACAAGAGTCAGCAACTGCACAACGAGAAGGAGATGTATAGAAGATCTGTGAAGCTGTAACAGTTCCTCTACCAAGGAATCTTGCTTCTTTCCACTGATCATTGTACTTAGGGTTAAGCATCTTTACAAGACCTCTGATGTCTGTAGACTCTGCATCACCATTGTTGTTAAGTGCACGAACGTCTCTTAAGATATCAGCCATCTTGTAGAGAGCATTGTCACCTCTGTCAGGAGCTGAACCGTGGCAAGAAACACCCTTAACATCGATTCTGATCTCCATACGTCCTCTTTGTCCTCTGTAAAGACCGCCGTCTGTAGGCTCTGAAGATACAACGAACTCAGGTCTGATCTTATCCTCATGGTAGATATATTCCCAGCAAAGACCGTCACAGTCCTCTTCCTGAACTGTACCTACAACCATTACACGATATTTGTCGTTAAGAAGACCGAGATCCTTCATAATCTTTGCAGCATATACTGCAGAAACTGTTCCGCCAAGCTGATCTGAAACACCACGACCGCCGATCTCTTCATCATCCTCGAATCCCTCATAAGGATCGAAGTTCCAGTTGTCGATGTTTCCGATACCTACTGTATCAATATGTCCGTCAAAAGCGATAAGAGTCTTACCTGATCCCATGAATCCCATAACATTTCCCTGTGGATCAACCTTAACTTCATCAAAGCCTACCTTCTCCATCTCAGCCTTAATTGTAGCAACGTGAGCAGCCTCGTCAGATGACTCGCCCGGATTGGCAACTATAGCACGAAGGAAAGCTGTCATATCAGCCTTGTAGCCTTCAGCTAAAGCTTTGATCTTCTCTAACTCTTCACTTGATAATTTACCCATTGTATTGTTCCTCCTTCAATATATAACTATCTTATCTTTCCTTAGCTTCCCAGATAATATTTCTCCAACGCTGTGGATCAGTGTCACCCTCAGTTGAGAAGAGTAATACCTTAGAATCCTTGGTTAAGTTTAGTTTCTCTCTAAGCTCCTTGTACTCATCATCCATCATGATAGTAGCGAGTGCACCGAACGGAGCGGCTCCCGACTCACCTGAAAGAACCTGAGTATCTCCCTTTAAAGGAGCGTTAAGCATACGCATACCTCTTGCAGCCACGATATCCTCAGCAGCTATAAAGCATGTCACATGATTCTTTAATATGTCCCAAGATGTGATATTAGGCTCACCGCAAGCAAGACCTGCCATGATTGTATCCATATCTCCATCTACTATTCTTATATCACCGTCAGCAGCCTTTGCACCCTTGTAAAGACAAGCTGCAGCCTCAGCCTCAACAACTACCATTACAGGTGGGTTCTCTTTGTACTTGTTAGCAAAGTAACCAACCATTGCACCTGCAAGTGAACCTACACCTGCCTGAACAAATACATGAGTAGGTCTCTCGGCAAACTGAGCATCAGCCTCAAGCGCCATAGTACCGTATCCTTGCATGATCCATGCAGGAATCTTCTCATAGCCTTCCCAAGCTGTATCCTGAACCACAACACCGTGCTCAACACCGGCAGCAAGCTTTGCAGCCTCACGAACGCACTCATCATAGTTTACATCTGAAATCCAAGCATCAGCACCCTCAGCCTTGATGTTATTGAGTCTTGTCTCAGTTGAACCCTTAGGCATGATAATTACCGATTTTTGATGCAACTTATTTGCTGCCCAAGCTACTCCACGACCATGGTTACCATCTGTAGCAGAGAAGAATGTAGCAGGTTTGAATTTCTTTGCAAACTCGTCGGATGTAAGGACTGAATAAGGTAGTTCAGATACATCTACATTCATTTCATCAGCTATGTACTTAGCGATAGCATATGAACCGCCAAGAACCTTAAATGCGTTCAAACCGAATCTGTAAGACTCATCCTTTACCTTTACTGTTCCTAATCCAAGGAATTCAGCCATTTCCTTTAAATCAGCCAATGGTGTTTGAGTATACTGAGGAAAGCTCTCATGGAATGCTTTCGCTTTTGTTACTTCTTCCACAGACATTATCGGAAGATTGGCATCCTCTGTTTTGGGCATATTATTTAAGACCCATTTTAGTTGTGACATGAAATTTTAAACCTCCTAAATTGTTTAGCAAAAATGCTATTATTCATTAACTGTCTTAGCCTGTTCAATGTAGCTATACAGTGTGAATTTACTAATTCCAAAAAATTGAGAAATCTTGTCCCCTGACTTAGTGATGAGAAAAGCACCGGCATCCTGTAAAAATTTAATAGCCTTAATCTTTTCATCCTTTGTCATAAGGGCAGGTGTCTTTCCTACAATCCTTACGCTTTGTTCTATCAGATTTTCAAGCAAATCATTTACACTAAGTGGGATTTGTCCATAAACGTCTTCTTCGGCAGCTTCAAAATTCTCAACTATACTTGAGAGTGTTGCCTGAGCATTTATGAAATTTGTCATATCATGGTTTATACCAAGAATAAATCTGTATTTACCGGTTTCATCCTTTAAGAATACGGAGGAAGATTTTAATATCCTGCCGTCGGTGGTATGAGTCTTATATCCGAGGTGATCACTTACGTTTTCTCCTTTTTTTAAGGCTTCAAGAGTTCCGAGAACTATCTTTGAAGCACCGTCACCGATTTTTCTTCCTGTTACATGACCATTAATGATATAGCAAATAGTGTGTTCCAGATCGTCAGCTTGTAAATCATGAATACAGACTTCACAGTCATTGCCGAAATGTCTGGCGATACCATGAGCAATCATTACTAAAGATTCTAAAGTCAAATCATCTCTTTTCATAAAATTCACTATTGCCATTCCTTTATTATTTGAATACCTAAAATTTTTTTAGGTATCTATAATATAGCACCTTTAACAAAGCAAATCAATAGCAAACTAAAAAAAATTTAGGTCAACAAAAATATTGTAAGAATACATAAAAAACAAAATATTTAGTTGAATTTATACAGTAGAATAGGTTTGATAATTAATTGATAAAAAATAAGCAACAATTATTTAAAAAAACAGTATATAAATTTTAACTGTACATATTTAGATGAAGAAAATATAATAATAGACATAATAAACAAAGGAGGAAATACTTACGAAGAGGTTTATAATAGTGCTTTTCTGCCTTTTCCTGGTCGGGTGCGGCAGTGCAGGTAAAGCTGATAATGAAAAGACAGTTGCTGAAAGCAAAATAGCAAATGAGAGTAATACAAATGAGAACAGTACAGAGGCAGAGAGTGAATCTGTAAAGAAAGATGGAGAAGTAGACTACGATTTGACCGTTATGGGTGCGGATATGGTATACGCTACAGTATATCAGATGATGATAGATCCCAAGTCATATATAGGCAAGAGCTTTAAAATAAGAGGAAACTATTATTCTTCATACAGTAAGGATAAGGATGTATATTATCATTTCTGTATGATAAAGGATGCGGCGGCATGCTGTGCGCAGGGTTTGGAGCTTCTTTGGGCGGATGAAAAAATGAACAGACATGAAAACTGTCCTGAAGAAGATGCCCTTGTAACTGTGGAAGGTGTATTTGAGACTTATGAAGAAGGTCCTAATACATATGGAAGAATAAAAGATGCGAAGATAGTGGAAGAGTAAGTATAAAACCGGGACTGTCAATATAGTTTGACTCTCCCGGTTGTTTTTATGATTTGCTCTGTCTTAACGATTTAAAAAAGGAGGTAAGCATACCGGAACATTCGTTATGAAGAGGGCCGGATATAAGCTCTACTTCCGTTTTGTGGTTGAAACCGTCTGTTTGTAAAATATTTATAATGGAACCGGCACATCCGGCTTTCGGATTCATGGCGCCGAGAACTACCTTTTTTATTCTGGACTGGACTATTGCACCTGCACACATCGGACAGGGCTCGAGCGTTATATACATGGTACAATCCTCAAGTCTCCAATCTCCAAGCTTTTTACAAGCTTTTTTTATTGCAATAATTTCAGCATGAGAGAGTGTACTCTTGTCCTTGTTTCTTCTATTATATCCTCTTGCTATTATCTTATCTTCAAAAACAATCACACAGCCTATAGGAACATCTCCTATATCTCCGGCTTTTTTTGCCTGCTTTATGGCTTCTTTTAAAAAAAAATCATCTCTATTCATATATTTCCTTTATAAGACACAAAAAATTAACACTTTAGTTTTATAATTATAAAACTACAAAACTGTTAGAAAATATTCATTTTTTTATATTAAAACAAATGGTATAATGTAAACAGTTATAATTTAAACTAAATCAAAATAAAAATCAAATCAAGATATAAAGGTGGAACAATGGAATTAATATTGGTATGTGATGACGACAGAGAGATAGTAGATGCAATAAAAATCTATCTTTCAGGGGAGGGCTTTGAAGTGCTTACAGCCTATGACGGTGAGGAAGCGGTAAAATTGATGGCAAAACACAGAGTTGATTTGCTTATAATAGATATTATGATGCCTGTACTGGACGGAATAAGAGCTACGATGAAGATAAGGGAGAACAGCACTGTGCCTATTATAATGCTTTCGGCAAAATCTGAGGATGCAGATAAGATTTTAGGACTGAATATCGGTGCGGATGATTATCTTACAAAGCCTTTTAATCCTCTTGAGCTTGTTGCAAGAGTAAAGAGTCAACTTAGAAGATATAAAAAACTTGGAAATATGTCTGTGCCTGAGTCACAAAAGGTTGTTGTAGGTGACCTTGAAATTGACGATGAGACCAAGGAAGTTACAATCGCAGGAGAGCTTATAAAGCTTACACCTATAGAGTACAATATACTCTTGCTTCTTGCAAAGAATGCGGGAAAGGTGTTCTCAATTGATGAAATATATGAGCAGATTTGGAATGAAGAGGCTATCGGAGCAGACAATACAGTGGCTGTACATATAAGACATATAAGAGAAAAAATAGAGTTAAATCCTAAGGAGCCAAGATATTTGAAAGTTGTATGGGGAGTAGGATACAAGATTGAAAAACAAAGCTGATATGGATAAGAATACATTTTTATCAAAAAGCAGGATGAAAGTATGGGTAACCATATTACATATAGCGGCTTTCATAGTTTTTGTTATAGGTATTTCAATTATTTATTGTAATGAAAATTTCAATAGGGGTCTGCTGTGGATAAATGCGGAGAAATATGATGATTCTCCTGCATTCAGAACACAGTTTGACTCCGATGTTTCATTGCTTTTTTCGTATGCGAATTTAAAGGATATCTTTGAAACAGACGGTAAATTTGACATAAATAAGGATGTTTTCGGTCTGAATATGGGCCCAAGCAATGATGTGGATTTTACTGTAGGTGCAATAATAGAATATGCCAAGAGACATGGATTTTATATAGATGAGCATTTTCAGGTCAGCATTGTAGATCAAAGTCTGGTAAACCAGATAGAAGATACATCATATTTTGTTAATTACAGAACATATGCGGATACTTCAGGTCTTGTTGAACCGGGTGATGCATATATAAGTATGAAGACAATTATAACAGAGAGTCTTGTCTTGCTTTCAAAATATTACAATGCCTATGAAAGATTTATTCTTACCCCTTCAAATTTCAGGTACAGACTTGAGTATGGTGATATTGTATATACAAATGACAGAACACTTAATATTAAGAGTGTTTATGGATACGGAAAGTACGCCATAACGTCTTCGCAGGGAATGATGGTGGACACGAACTTGAGTGAAATACCCAAAGAGTTGTCGTATCAGGCGGAAAAACTTACAGATAAACTGCCGAAGCCTTATAAAGTATATATCGCAGTGAATACCGTATATACCGCTACAGATACATATGCTTTAGCAAATGTGGATTATTTGAGGCAGAGGAGAGCATATTCCATAGGATTGGTAGCGGCTACCGTAGGACTTATTTTGATGTCTTTAAGTATGGCCTATCTTCTTATTTTCAGCGGTCACAGCGAGGGTAAAAAGGGCATAAAAATAAATAAGCTTTTTGATATTATCCCGGTTGAAGTGAAAATACTGTTACTGACCTTTGGAATAGTTTTAGTTTTTGCCGCAAACAATTTTATAGGGCAGAAAGTATTACATATTTATATAGAAAAAAAGCATTGGAATTTTGCAAATCAGATGCTGAATTATGCTTCTGTTTATATTGTTGCATTACCGATAGTATTTTCAATTGTAAGAGAGTATAAGGCCGGACTTTTGTGGAAAAACTCATACACAAAAGTGATTAAGGAAAGTTTTTCCGTATATATGTTAAAAAGAAGTTTTAAGAAAAAATGGGGATCGAATTTCCTTGTTTTGATGCTCGTGGATTTTATTGCGGTTACATTTTTTCTTGTAACAACAATAAATGAAAAGAGACTTCTTGGAAGATTGATGATATTTATCTGCTTTATTATATTTTTAGTTATAAATTTTATTATATTTAATAAGATTTATAAAACGGCTATAGCTTTTGACAGCATTGCCGACGCTATAAAAGAGATTGCAAGCGGTGATACAAGATACAGGCTCAATGAAGATGAGTTTGCCGGAAGAGAGGCAAGCGTTGTAAAGGATCTCAATAATATAAGTAAGGGATTCCAGGGGGCTATCAACGATCAGGTAAAGAGTGAGAGATTAAAAGCCGATTTGATAACAAATGTGTCACATGATATCAAAACACCGCTCACTTCAATAATAAATTATGTCGATCTTATAAAGAGAGAAAAACCTGAAAATGCCAAAATACAGGAATATCTGGATATACTCTCCGTAAAGTCACAGCATTTAAAGAACCTGACTGAGGATCTGGTTGAGGCAAGTAAGGTTTCAAGCGGAAATATATCGGTAGATCTAAGAGATATTGATCTGGTTGAAATGATAAATCAAACAAACGGAGAGTTTGAAGAAAAGTTCAGTGAGAAAGGGCTTTCAATTATTTCAAATACTCCTTCAAGCGGAGTAATGATAAAGGCCGACGGAAGACATCTTTGGAGAGTTTTGGAAAACCTTTACAATAATGCATTTAAATATGCCGCAAAGAACTCAAGAATTTATATCGATGTTATTTCGGACAATACGGGAGCAACATTTGTTATAAAAAATATATCCGAAAATCCGTTAAATATAAGGCCTGATGAGCTTACAGAAAGATTTGTAAGAGGTGATGTGTCAAGAACCACTGAAGGCAGCGGACTTGGGCTTTCTATAGCAAAGTCTTTGACCATACTTCAAGGCGGAAAGTTTGATATAATTATAGACGGTGATCTTTTCAAAGTTCAGATTAAATTTGAAAAAGTAGCATAAAGATTGGTATATGGTTAGATTGAATACAATCTAACCATATATTTACGTTGACAGTTGGCACTCAAGGTGATATAGTGCTAACAACAGCCTTAAAAAAGGTTGGATAACAATAAATAAGGTTGATTATATTATCAAAAAAGGAGGTAATATGATAGATGATTCCAAAAACAGAAGGCCTTTCATATATTATTATGTAATAGTATTAATAATAATGACGGCAATAAACTTTATGGTACTTCCGTTTATAAAGGAAGGGCAGATAAAGCAGGTAGACTACGGTACATTTATGACTATGACTGAGAATAAAGAAATTTCAAAAGTTGATATACAGACAAATCAAATTCTTTTTACAGGAACCAATGATAAGACGGTATATAAGACTGGACTTATGAATGATCCGGGACTTACAGACAGACTGCATAATGCAGGAGTACAGTTTTCAAGTGAAATAGTCAGAAAAGATTCACCCTTTGTGGATGCACTTTTGAGTTGGATTCTTCCGCTGGCATTATTCTATTTCCTTTGGAACAGAATTTCAAAAAGAATGTTTGATAAAAACAGTGCAAACTCTTTGATGTTTGGAAATATGGGCAAATCCGGTGCCAAAGTATATGTTAAGTCTTTGGAAGGAATCAAATTTGAAGATGTGGCAGGTGAGGATGAAGCTAAGGAAAATCTTACAGAGATAGTGGATTACTTACATGATCCGAGCAAGTACAAGGATATCGGTGCTTCAATGCCTAAAGGAATACTTCTTGTGGGACCTCCGGGAACAGGTAAGACAATGCTTGCAAAGGCTGTAGCAGGTGAGGCGAATGTTCCTTTCTTCTCAATGTCGGGTTCCGAGTTTGTTGAGATGTTTGTAGGTATGGGTGCTTCAAAGGTAAGAGACCTTTTCAAACAGGCAAAGGAAAAAGCGCCATGTATAGTTTTTATTGATGAGATAGATGCTATAGGTAAGAAAAGAGACGGTCAGATAGGCGGAAATGATGAGAGAGAGCAGACTCTCAACCAGCTTTTAACAGAGATGGACGGCTTTGAGGGAAATTCAGGTGTTATGATTTTGGCGGCTACCAACAGACCTGACGCCCTTGACCCGGCGCTTACAAGACCGGGAAGATTTGACAGAAGAGTACCTGTAGAACTCCCTGATTTAAAGGGTAGAGAGGAAATACTCAAAGTTCATGCCAAAAAGATAAAGATTGCAGATGATGTTGACTTTAAGCTGATCGCAAAAATGGCTTCCGGTGCCTCGGGTGCGGAGCTTGCAAATATTATAAATGAGGCTGCACTAAGAGCGGTTAGAGATAACAGAAAGTTTGCAAATCAGTCCGATCTTGAAGAGAGTATTGAGGTTGTTATCGCAGGGTATCAAAAGAAAAATTCTATATTGACTGATGCTGAGAAGTGGAGAGTGTCATATCATGAGGTAGGACATGCACTTGTAGCTGCAAAGCAGACCAATTCGGCGCCGGTTACAAAGATTACCATTATTCCGAGAACTTCAGGAGCGCTCGGATACACCATGCAGGTGGATGAGGGTAATCATTATCTGATGACAAAGAGTGAGCTTGAAAATAAGATTGCCACTCTTACAGGCGGAAGAGCGGCAGAGGAAGTGGTATTCGGAGATGTTTCCACAGGAGCTTCAAATGATATAGAACAGGCTACCAAACTTGCAAGAGCTATGATTACCAGATACGGAATGAGTAAGGACTTTGATATGGTTGCACTTGAAACCGTTAACAACAGGTATCTCGGAGGTGATACTTCTTTGGCGGCTTCGGCTGAGACTGCGGCTGTTATAGACAAGCAGGTTGTGGCCTTGGTAAAGGCTCAGCATGAAAAGGCTGCACAGATACTTATGGAAAACCGAGATAAGCTTGAAGAAATATCTCATTTCCTGTATGAGAAGGAAACTATCACAGGTGATGAGTTTATGGAGATATTAAACAGATAATGTTTACATAATCTTAAAACTTTAATATAATGTCGTTGATATTCGTTTGGATATTTAGAAAAAAATGAAAGTGGGTGAGCAAATGGTAGAATTAGACGGTTTTAAAACCACACTACAATCCTACGAAAAAATATTGCTGGAAGTGAGGGATTCACTTTGACTTAGACAGTAAGGAAAAAAAGATAATTGAGCTTGATCGTGCAATGGAAGAGCCTACATTTTGGGATGATCCGAAGGAAAGTACCAAGATAGTGAGAGAGGCAAAACAGCTCAAGGATACTGTCGAAAAATATAATAAGTTAAAGTCAGAATACGAAGATATCGGAGTCCTTATAGAGATGGGCTATGAGGAAAATGATGAGAGCCTTATACCTGAGATAGAAGGTATGCTTGAAGCATTTACAAAAGAGATAGATGAACTTAAGATAGCTACACTGCTTACAGGTGAATATGACTCATCAAATGCCATCATGAAACTTAATGCAGGTGCAGGCGGAACGGAGTCTTGTGACTGGTGTTCAATGCTTTACAGAATGTATACAAGATGGGCGGCTAAAGAAGGCTACACTGTAGAAGTTCTTGATATGCTTGAGGGTGATGAGGCAGGAATAAAGTCCGTAACATTGCAGATAAACGGTATAAATGCCTACGGTTATCTTAGAAGTGAGCATGGTGTGCACAGACTTGTGCGTATCTCGCCTTTTAATGCGGCAGGAAAGCGTCAGACATCGTTTGTGTCCTGTGATATTATGCCTGATATTGAAGAAGACCTTGATGTGGATATCAACCCGGATGATTTGAGAATAGATACCTATCGTTCATCAGGTGCCGGCGGTCAGCACATCAATAAGACTTCTTCAGCTATAAGAATCACACATATCCCTACAGGCGTGGTGGTACAATGTCAGAATGAAAGAAGCCAGTTCCAAAACAAGGACAAGGCTATGCAGATGCTTAAAGCTAAGCTCTTTATGTTAAAGCAGCAGGCAAATGTCGAGAAGCTTTCAGATATCAGAGGTGATGTAAAAGACATTGGCTGGGGAAATCAGATTCGTTCCTATGTAATGCAGCCATATACAATGGTAAAGGATCACAGAACCGGAGCGGAAAGCGGAAATGTAAGTGCCGTTATGGACGGAGATATAGATAAGTTTA
>NZ_BTHK01000017.1:0-48040 GCF_033242365.1 Lachnoanaerobaculum sanguinis | reverse complement strand
CTATTCGCTTTGCATGTTCGGTTGCTTTGCCGGTATAAGATGATAACTGAGAATATATATCTTTGGACTTTTCATAGTTTGGTATATATTTATTTAGCTCCGCTTGGACTGACCTATAGTCGTTAAAATGTTTTGTACTATACATAAAGTGTAATAAATACCAAAACTCAAAGCAGGGGTTTGAAATTATGATTTCAATATCCTTAGAACGAGCTTTTTCTCTGGCATGTAACAGCTTCTTGTTTTTTGTATCCAAAGCACCTTGTGTTTTAAAATCAATATCACCGTCGGCAACAATCCAGGTACTGTCACCATATTCAATGGAGATTTGCTCTTCTTTTTTGTATGCAACGGCTTTGTCCAGAAGATGATCATAATCAGTTTTTGCTCCGTCAGATTTATTTCCTACTATACGAACATCTATGTTGTTTTGTCGTGTACGAAAGTTATCAAAGTACATTGGTTCAGTTTTTGAACCCTCTGTTATAATCAATATAACCGGCTTAATTTTGCGTTTCTGTTGCCCTCTTTTTTCAAGTTTTATTCTTGGAATTTATTCACCTCTTTTTATAAATGGAATAGCACCATATCTGCCTAATAGATACCCCTTTTCTATTTCGGTCCCCTTTTTTATAGGAAAATCATATAGCGAAAAGAGATTAGTAACTGCAGTTTCTTCTTCTTTTTCTGTAAACCAAATTTGATCTCTTCTTAGAGTGTCGGAATCTAATAACATAGTACTGTGAGAAGTGAAAATTAACTGTGCATTCTTTGCATTAGATTCGTTGCTGTTGAAAAGCGAGATAAGATGCTTTGTAAGTAGCGGATGCAAATGTGCATCTATTTCA
Source organism: Lachnoanaerobaculum sanguinis (assembly GCF_033242365.1). Taxonomy (NCBI): domain Bacteria; kingdom Bacillati; phylum Bacillota; class Clostridia; order Lachnospirales; family Lachnospiraceae; genus Lachnoanaerobaculum; species Lachnoanaerobaculum sanguinis. Next base: position 47,192 of record NZ_BTHK01000017.1, on the reverse strand, counting down.
TCAGCTATGAATACCGTACCTTCATCCAGAGCCTTTTTGGCAAAACAAATCACTTCCAGATATGCTCTTGTGCCGTCAGATTCTTCACCTATATTCAAATCATAATAAGAAGGTTGCCCGTTAGTATCATATACACGGTGAACAGTTTTTAAATTATCTGTAGGAAATACGGAATCGATGTAATTCAAATCACCGGAGTTTTTTAAAATCAAGTCATTTATACCAAAATCAGCAACTTTCAGCATAGATAAAATACTGTTTTTAAAATCGATATTTTCAAATTTTGAAGAAGTTGTTCTAATATCTTTTGTAAAAAATTGACATGATGCAAACCATTCAAAAGCAGGAATAACTTCAGAATAATTCCAATTTGCAGCAACAGAAAGATATAATTTATTTGCAGATGTACGTTCTTTAAATGAATTTTGTTTAGATACATCTTTGACAAAACGGAAATCTCTTGTATTACTGCGTTCGAATATTATAGCCTGTCTTCCTTTTGGATAATGATAAAGATATTCATCTATAACCTCATCATCGTTTATGGAAAAACCGTAGGCATAGCAGATACCGTTTGATATAAAAATAACTTCGAATTTACCGGGAAGATGTTGGGTATCTTTATCAAACTGAAACGGATAGCGTGGTATCTTTTTATGTAGTTGTAAATTATGAGAATTTAATACAAAATCAACCATAAAAGAAAAAGCTCTGATTATATTAGACTTACCTGAAGCATTAGCACCATATATAACAGCGGATTTCAAATATTTTTCATTCGCATATGAGATTAAATGTTCAGGGTGCTCCTTTACATTACCTGCAAGCATGGATAATGTGACTTTATCCTTTATAGAGCGAAAATTGGTGACACTAAACTGTATTAACATAGTAATGCTCCTAAAAACTTTATTTGTATAAATTATTATAATGAAAAACAGTCGATAAAACAATGCAGAAAAGATAATGATTTATCGCTTGCAATAAAAAATAAACTATGATATTATTAAGTACTGTGACACATAATCCTTGCTTTTGATATCAGTATCAAAGGCCAGAGACCAAGAGGAGGTAAGAAATGACAAGTACATATGAATTAGCATTAGTGCTTAATGGTAAGCTTGAAGATGATGCAAGAGCGGAAGCTCTGGAGAAAGTTCAAAACTACATCACAAGATTTGGTGGAAGCATTGTAAATGTCGATGATTGGGGTAAGAAGAGATTTGCCTATGACATTAACAAACAAAAAGAAGGATTCTACTATTTCATTAAGTTCCAGTCAGAGGATAACAATTGTCCTAACGAGTTAGAGGCAAATGTTCGTATCATGGAATCAGTTGTGAGATACCTAGTCGTTAAGCAGTAAGCTTAATATAAAGGAGAGATTGTATGAACAGAGCCATATTAATGGGCAGACTAACAAGAGACCCGGAAGTAAGATATTCAAGTGGTGAGAGATCTATGGCAATTGCAAGATATACTCTTGCGGTAGACAGAGGTTTCAAACGTGGAGACTCATCTGAACAGAACGCAGACTTTATACCATGTGTTGCATTTGATAAAGCCGGCGAGTTTGCAGAGAGATATTTTAGACAGGGAATGAGAGTATTGGTTTCAGGTCGTATTCAGACAGGAAGTTATACCAACAAAGAAGGTCAAAAAGTTTATACAACTGAGGTCATTATAGATACTCAGGAATTTGCAGACAGTAAGGGAGCAAGCGATGGTTCAAGCAGCTATCAGGCTTCTACAAGACCGTCACCGGCATCAGCGAGTACAGACGGATTTATGAATATTCCGGACGGAGTTGATGACGAGGGTCTACCATTTAACTAGGTTAAAATTAAGAAAGGGGACTTTATCATGGCATTTAACAAGGCTGACAGAGCAGAAGGCTCTAGAAGAAGACCTGCTAACGGATTACGCAGGAGAAAGAAAGTTTGTGCATTCTGTAGTGATAAGGAAAAGGCTATTGATTATAAAGATGTGGCAACTCTTAGAAAATATATTTCAGAGAGAGGAAAAATCCTTCCAAGAAGAATTTCAGGAAGCTGTGCTAAGCATCAGAGAGAAATCACAGTAGCTATCAAGAAGGCTAGACATATAGCTCTTCTTCCTTACGTTGTAGAATAAAATTTACAAAAAATATAACAAAACCCGTTTTTGTCTAAGACAGAGACGGGTTTTTTGTGTTAGTTAAGGTAAATGTAATGAAAAATACAACCCTGTAGTGTATAATATATGGTACAAAAGAGTGCATGGAATTAAATAAACTTTAACGAGCATAAACGATATGGAGTAGGATATGAAAAAGAGAATACTTTTACCGGTTTTGACTTTCAGTTTACTTTTGGCAACGCCCTTAAGCGCATATGCAGAAGGTTGGGCAAAATCAGGTTCAGACTGGACTTACTTGGACAGTAATAATAATAAAATAACAAATGAGTGGAGAAAAGGTGCCGATGACAAATGGCGTTATCTAAATGATGCCGGTGTTATGGCTACCAACAGCTGGGTGGACGATGACAAATATTATGTCGACGATCAGGGTCTTATAGTAGAAGGTTGGAGAAAGTTAAAGGACAGAGGTGAAGATTACTGGGCTTATTTTCAGGCCGGAGGTAAGGCGGTCAAAGGAAATTGGAAGAGCATAAACAACCAATACTATTACTTTGATGAAGACGGAAAGATGCTTACCGGGTGGATACTTGATGACAACTACTATATAAAAAGTGACGGAACCATGGTGACCGGCTGGTACAAACTTATGCCGCCAAATGATGAGGGGGAAAGAAGAACAGGACCGAATTCATCCTCGAATGAAAAGTGGTTCTACTTTACAAATACAGGAAAGAAGTTTAAGCCGGTACTTACAAACGGATCAAAATACGGAGAGAAGAAGATAGACGGTGTAAGATATGCTTTTAATGAGAACGGAGAACTTGTTACAGGTTGGGTACAGACTTCAGGAGGTTCAAATCCTACTATCAAAAATTTCAAGTATATGAATGAGGACGGAACTCTAAGAACAGGCTGGTATTCAACGGAACCGCCTGAGGAGCTCCTAGGAGAGTACAATCATACTGTTGAATGGTTCTACTTTTCATCTACAGGAGAACCTGTTGCATCAAAGAATGAAAAATTGTATGCAAGTGATTTGCAAAAAATAAAGGGAAATCAGTATCTGTTTAATAAAAACGGAACACCGGTATACGGTATTCAAAAGGTTTACCAGGGAAATACTTATTCGGCATACTATTTCGGAAATGAGTCACAATGCTATCTCATGAAGGGTAAGCAAACAATAAAGGACGGAACCGGCAAGTCGGAGGAGTATTTTTTCCAGACTTCAACAGGTAGGGGACTGACAGGCACAAAGGATCACAAGCTTTATTACAAGGGCAGACTTGTAAAAGCAAATGAGTCCTTAAAGTATCAGGTTTTTGCAGTGCCGAATGAGAGCGGAAGCGGTACTACGAACTATGTAGTGAACTCGTCAGGTAAGATAGTATCAAACGGCAAAGTAAAAGATGCAGACAAGGTGGAGTATAAGACCAATTCGGCAGGAGTGCTTGTTGCAATAGACGGTGATACAAATATAAAGGGAACTTTTGAAACACCGCAGGAACCTGAGTGGACTGATAATGATTAAAGAGAGGTAAATATGGATTGTATTTTTTGTAAAATAGCAAACGGAGAGATTCCTTCAGAGACAGTTTTTGAAGACGACAATTTTAAGGTAATACTTGATTTATCACCTGCAAGCAAGGGACATATGCTTATATTACCGAAGACACATGCAAGAGATATCACGGAACTTGGTGAGGATATAGCCGGAAAGGCAATTGTTTTGGCTGCAAAACTTGGTAAGGCATCTATGGCGGCTCTTGGCGCTACAGGATTTAACACACTGGCAAATACAGGGGAGAGCGCAGGTCAGACGGTTTTCCACTGCCATATACATGTAATACCAAGATATGACGATGCTTCAAGTATTGTAAGTTGGGTACCGGGACAGTCGGATAAGGAATTACAAAAAGAGACAGCAAAGAAAATAGCAGAGTGTATAAGATAATGGAACTTGGAATAGGTAAGAAAAATTATGTTGCGATCGGCATTATCATTGTAAATATTATATATTTTATTTTCCTTGAAACCCATGGAGGCTCCGAAAGTACCATGGTAATGCTGAAATACGGTGCGGCTTTTCCGGAAAATATAAAAAACGGTGAATATTACAGGCTTGTAACTTCCATGTTTATGCACTTCGGAATAGAACATATAGTCAACAATATGCTTATTTTGGTACTGCTTGGAGGAAAGCTTGAAGATATACTTGGCCATGTGAGATTCTTCATTATATATATGCTTTCAGGTATAATTGCAAATATAGGTTCGGATTGGTTTCAGACCTACACAGGTGATGTGGCTGTAAGTGCCGGTGCTTCAGGTGCGATATTCGGTATAGTGGGAGCGCTTTTATATGCTTTACTTGTAAACAGAGGAAGAATAAAGGATTTAAGTGTACAACAGATAGCAATCTCTCTTGCACTTATGCTTTATACAGGATTTAGGACTACAGGTGTGGATAATGCCGCGCATGTGGCAGGCGCTGCTGCGGGATTTATATTATGTCTTATTTTGTATCATGGCAATAAAAAAGAAGAGTTGCAATCTGATGAATATTATGATAAAATTTTATAGCTAAATAAGCACATTAAGTGAATAGGGAAAGAGGTGCCATAGGTCCTTTTCTTAAGCTTGATGGAAGAAAAACCAAAGGAGAAAAACAATGAGTGTTATTTCAATGAAGCAGTTACTTGAGGCAGGTGTTCACTTCGGACATCAGACAAGAAGATGGAACCCTAAGATGGCTCCATATATCTACACAGAGAGAAACGGTATTCACATTATCGATCTTCAGCAGAGTGTAGGTATGGTTGATACAGCATACAATGCTATGTCAGACATAGCTAAGGATGGTGGAAAGATCCTTTTCGTAGGAACAAAGAAGCAGGCACAGGACGCTATCAAGGAAGAGGCTGAGCGTTGCGGAATGTACTATGTTAACGAGAGATGGCTTGGCGGAATGCTTACAAACTTTAAGACAATCCAGTCAAGAATCAAGAGACTTCGTCAGTTGGAAGAGATGAGCGAAGACGGTACATTTGATTTACTTCCAAAGAAGGAAGTTATTCAGTTAAAGAAGGAATGGGAGAAGCTTGAGAAGAACCTCGGCGGTATCAAGGATATGAAGAACATTCCTGACGCTATATTTATTATAGATCCAAAGAAGGAGAGAATCTGTGTTCAGGAGGCTCATACTTTAGGTATTCCGCTTATCGGTATCTGTGATACAAACTGTGATCCTGACGAGCTTGATTACCTTATCCCGGGAAATGATGATGCTATCCGTGCTGTAAAGCTTATCGTAGCTAAGATGGCAGATGCTGTTATCGAGGCAAATCAGGGTGAGATTCTTTCAACATCAGAAGACGTTGCCGATGATTCGCTTGAGGGTGAGACATTTGCACCTGATAAGGAAGAATTGGACGACAGACAGTTCTAATTTTAAAGAGATTTGAGTTATAGACGGGTTGCAAAGAGGGTTTTACCGCTTTGCAACTTGTCATATTTATAAATGTTTAGGAGGTTTTACAATGGCAGCAGTAACAGCAGCAATGGTAAAAGAGTTAAGAGAGATGACAGGCGCAGGAATGATGGACTGTAAGAAGGCCCTCGCTGCAACTGATGGAGATATGGATGCGGCAGTTGACTTCCTTCGTGAGAAGGGACTTGCAGGAGCACAGAAGAAAGCAGGTCGTATAGCAGCTGAAGGTATCGTAGATGTTTGTGTAAGCGATGATGCTAAGAAAGCGGTTGTACTTGAGGTTAATGCAGAGACAGACTTCGTTGCAAAGAATGAGAAGTTCAGAACTTATGTTGCAGAGGTTGCAGCACAGGCATTAAAGACAACTGCAAGCAATACAGAAGAGTTCTTGAATGAGAAGTGGGATCTTGATACAAGCCTTACAGTAGGTGAGAAGCTTTCAAGCATGATCTCAATCATCGGTGAGAACATGTCAATCAGAAGATTTGAGAAGATAGAAGAGAATGCCGGTTGTGTAGTTTCATACATTCATGCCGGTGGAAAAATCGGTGTTCTTGTAGATGTTACAACTGATGTTGTAAACGATGAAATCAAAGAGATGGCTAAGAATGTTGCAATGCAGGTTGCAGCACTTCATCCGAAGTATACTTCAGATAAGGAAGTTGATGCAGAGTACCTTGCAAAGGAGAGAGAGATTCTCTTGGCTCAGATCAAGAACGATCCTAAGGAGGCTTCAAAGCCTGAGAAGGTTATCATGGGAATGATCGAGGGTAGAATTAAGAAGGAACTTAAAGAGATTTGTCTTCTTGATCAGCAGTATGTTAAGGCGGCAGACGGTAAGCAGTCTGTAGCTGCTTATGTTGCAGAGGTTGCTAAGGCAAACAATGCAAACATTTCTATCAAGGGATTTGTCAGATTTGAGACAGGTGAAGGCCTTGAGAAGAAGAGCGAGAACTTTGCAGAAGAAGTTGCAAAGCAGATGTCAGGAAACTAATATAAATCAATAATATATTTAACCGGAGCCAAGATACTTTATATAGTCTTGGCTTTAGTTGTACAAAAAAGGAGAAAATATGGATATCACAAAAATAGTAACAGATATAATAAATAAGGCAAAGGCAGATCCTGCACTTTTATCAAATCTTGCAAAGGATCCTGAGAAGACAATAGAAGGACTTACAGGTATTGATATTCCTGACGGTCAGCTTGATTCAGTTGTTGAAGGTGTAAAGACACAGATAGCTAAGGTAGGTATTTCAAACGCTATGGATAAGTTGGGAGATCTTTTCAAGAATTAATATGGATTTTTTATTTGATTTGCATACACATACAATCGCCAGCGGTCATGCATATTCCACATTGAAAGAAAATATGGAAGAAGCAGCTGCAAAAGGACTTTTGGCGTATGGTTTTTCAGATCACAGTGAGGCTGTACCGGGTTCATGCAAAAATATCTACTTTATGAATTTCAAAGTTATTCCGAGAAGGTTTAAGGATGTCTTGATTTTAAGAGGAGTGGAGGCAAATATAATAGATTTTAAGGGCAATCTTGATATAGATAACAATGTTCTGGGAAGGCTTGACTATGTTATAGCCAGTCTTCATACTATTTGCATAAATCCGGGAACTTTACAGGAGAATATGGATGCATACTTCGGTGCAATGTCAAATCGCTTTGTAAAGATTATAGGGCATCCGGATGACGGAAGATATCCTATAGATCATGATGAACTTGCAAAAGAAGCAAATAAAAGAGGAATTGTTCTGGAGCTTAACAATTCCTCACTTAATCCTGATTCGGCCAGACAAAACGGAAGAGAAAATGCCATAAAGATGCTGGAAGCCGCAAAAAAATACGGTACAAATGTCATATGTAATACTGACAGTCATTATGCCGATTCGGTAGGCGATTTCAGAAATTGTGATATATTATTGAGAGAAATGGATTTTCCACAGGAACTTATATTAAATAACAGTATGGAAAAGCTGAAATTGGTTTTAAACAAGAGTATTGAAGAAATGTAAATACTGTTTTGAGGTAGTTATGGAAAAGAATATACAGAATAAAACACAGGGAATTACGGACATGACCCGTGGAAATCCGTTAAAACTTATATTGGCATTTGCCATACCGATGCTTATCGGAACATTGTTTCAACAATTTTACAGTATGGTTGACACTGTAATGGTAGGTAAGTATTTGGGTGTTAATTCATTGGCAGCTGTGGGTTCCACAGGTGCCATATTTTTCATGGTAAACGGATTTGTTATAGGAAATACTGCAGGATTTGCGATACCTGTAGCACAGAAATTCGGAGCAAAAGACTATAGTGAGTTGAGAAAGTACACTATGAATGCGGTATATGTGGGGATTTTTTTCTCGGTTGTACTGACGGCGACAGTATGTTTATTGACAAGGGCAATTCTCATAGTTACAAATACACCGGATGAAATACTGGATGAAGCTTATATCTATATAATAATAGTATTTGCAGGTATTCCTGTAATGTATTTATATAATCTGACTGCAAGTATTATAAGAGCATTGGGAGACTCAAAAACACCTTTGTATTTTCTTATAGTTGCAGCACTTCTTAATATAGTGCTTGATGTAATATCTATACAGGTGATGGGACTGGGAGTGGCAGGTCCCGCTTACGCTACGGTTATTTCACAGCTGGTATCCGGAATACTTTGCGTTGTATTCATGGTAAAGAGATTTTATATATTAAAGCCGGAAGCGGGAGAGGGAAAAATCTCCATGAGGCATATCAAAGTATTGCTTTCAATGGGTGTACCTATGGGACTGCAATACTCTATAACAGCGATAGGTTCGGTAATACTGCAGGCGGCGGTAAACGGACTTGGAGCGGTGACTGTGGCTGCCGTTACGGCAGGGAGTAAGATAAGCAGCTTCTGTGTGGCTGTAACCGATGCGCTTGGAGCGACAATGGCTACATACTGTGGCCAAAATGTAGGTGCGGGAAAACTTGACAGAGTTAGAGAAGGCGTAAAAGTAGCAACAATAATAGGTATAATATATTCGGTTATCGTATTTGTTTTTATGATATTTATCGGCGGAGAGCTGCCGAAACTCTTCATAGACGCTTCCAAGACGGATGTAATAGAAAAGGCCAGAATATTCCTTTTGTGGAACTCAGGATTTTACTTTGCGCTTATATTTGTAAATGTATGGCGAAATTCAATTCAGGGAATGGGATTTCCTATGTTTGCAATACTTTCAGGTGTATGTGAGATGTTTGCAAGAGGTATCGTAGGTTTTATGGGAGTTAAGTACTTCGGTTTTGTTGCGGCATGTATGGGCTCACCTCTTGCATGGATCATAGCCGATATATTCCTTATACCGGGATTTTTATACTGCCTTAAAAAACTTGGCAAGGTATTTGGAGAAAAACAGACAAGAGAAGAATTTCAATATGAATAATTACAATAAAAAGATCGGGATATTGTATATACTCGGTGCCGCATTCGGATTTGCGCTTATGGGATTCTTTGTAAGAATGGCCGGAGATTTGCCGACATTTGAAAAAGCATTTTTCAGAAATTTAATCGCGGCATTTGTAGCATTCTTTATGCTTATGAAGAGTGGAGGATCCAAGTCTGTAAGCGGCAAGAATCTTGGTATACTTGTTCTAAGGTCGGCTTGCGGTATGGCAGGCATTATATGCAATTTTTATGCCATAGATCATATGAATATAGCCGATGCCACAATTTTAAATAAGATGAGTCCCTTCTTTGCCATATTGGCAGGCTTTTTGATACTGAAGGAAAAAGCCGGAGCGGTTGATATCATTGCCACTGTCATAGCCTTTATCGGAATGATATTTGTAGCAAAGCCGGGAGCCGGCTTTACATTCTTCCCGGCCCTTATAGGAATTACAGGAGGAATGATGGCGGGAATTGCCTATACTCTTGTGAGAAAGCTTACAGGAAACGGTGTAAACGGAATGTTTATAGTATTTTTCTTTTCATGCTTTTCAACCGTTGCCGGAATACCGTTTATAGCTATGAACTATGTAAGTCCAAGTCTCATACAGCTTACAATGCTTGTACTTGCAGGATGCGGTGCCATGATAGGACAGATATGCATTACAAAGGCTTACAGCTATGCACCTGCAAAGGAAATAGCGATATATGATTATACACAGGTCATATATTCGGCATTACTTGGATTTGTATTTATGCAGCAAATACCCGACAGATTCAGTGTGATAGGATATATAATAATAATATCAATGGCTGTAGTAAAATGGATATACAATAATAAAAGTGAGTAAACAAAAAAGTCCCATTTCAGGGACTTTTTATTTTACTCCAGTATGTTACCAAGATTTTGCGGTTCAATCTTATGTTTTTTTGCATATCCGGTAAGTATAAGTGTCAAGGCACCATCTCCGGTTACATTACAAGCTGTACCAAATGAATCTTGTAGGGCAAAAATGGTAAGCATAAGAGCGGTTCCTGTCTCGTCAAACATAAGAACTCCGGTTATAAGACCCAGGGAAGCCATTACTGTACCTCCCGGAACTCCAGGTGCACCTATTGCAAACACACCAAGAAGAAGGCAGAATAAAATCATCTTTGCAGGAGAAGGAAATTCCCCGTAAAGCATTTTTGAAACTACCATAACAAAGAATGTCTCAGTCATAACAGAGCCGCAAAGGTGGATATTTGCAAACAGCGGAATACCGAAATTTACCATATCTTCACGAAGAGGCGGTTTTGATTTCTTGGCACATTCCAGAGCAACGGAAAGTGTAGCGGCACTTGACATGGTACCTACCGCAGTCATGTATGCAGGTCCGTAGTTTCTTATTATATCCAAAGGATTTGCACCTGCATAAGCACCTGCGATAAGATAAAGAAGTGCCAACCATATATAGTGACCTATCATTACCATAATGATAATGACAAGGAATACAGGCAATTGTTTTGTAATACTTCCCTCATATGCGAGAGTTGCAAAAGTAGTACCGATAAGAACAGGAAGTACAGGAATAACAAATTTTGTTACTATGCTGAGTACAACCTTTTGGAATTCTTCCAAAATACCGGTAATAAGTTCACTTCTGTTCCATGCAGCCGCAAGGCCAACCATGATTGAGAAGAAAAGAGCACTCATAACAGGCATTATAGCCGGTATTGAAAGTTGGAATACAAGTTGCGGTAATTCTTTAAGGCCCTCAACTTCAGGCGTAATACTCATATGTGGTAGTATTATAAAGCCTGAGGCGGTGGCAAAGAATGCCGCACCGATTGAAGAAACATAGGCTATTATAAGAGCAACTATAAGTATTCTTGACGCATTGCTGCCAAGCCTTGTAATAGACGGGGCAATAAAACCTATAATAATAAGCGGAATACAAAATCCTATAAATTGCCCGACAATGTACTTAACAGTCACAATTATATTAAGCAGTGCTACAGAAACGGCACTTGTATCATTTTTGTTTAGGAAAAGTCCCACAACAATACCTATAACAAGTGCAAGCAACAGCCTGAAAGGAAGGCTGTTTAAAATACCGTTCTTTTTCATATCAAAATCCTCCTAATTTTAATGGCTTTCCACCATAAGTTTTATAATTTCATTATTTGTTTCACGCATTCCGTCCTTACCTATCTTTGAAATTCCCTTGATAGTTTCCTCAATATTGTTCATTACAATACCGTCACCGCCATGGAAGGCCTGACCGTCTTTGTACATGCTAAGTCCCATAATAGCCGCATCTACTGAAGAGGCTATCTTAGCCGCACAGGATGCCTTTGCACCGTCACACATAATACCCGATACTATAGCCAAAGTATTTACAACGGTATGCTCTACAGCTTCAAGACTGCCTTCCGTAAGATAGGCGATACCTGCGCCTGCACCTGCACCTGCGCTTACGGCACCGCAGTAGGCTGACAGTGTACCTATGCCATGTTTTTGATGTATGGAAGTAAGATTTGAAAGTGCCAGTGCACGATATAGCTTTTCCTTTGAAGCCTTTAATTCCTTGGCATATTCGATAACGGGAATAGAACAGGTGATGCCTTGATTACCGCTTCCGGAATTTATAACAACGGGAAGCTCACAGCCGTTCATTCTGGCATCTGAACCTGCGGCGGCTTTTGCCTTTGCTCTTACCTTAATATCATTGCCATAGGTATCAAGCAGTACGGAGCCTATGTTTGCACCGTAATTTCCCAAAAGACCTTCTTCAGATATTGAAGTATTATAAAATATCTGTCTGTCCAAGATATCCTTCACATCGGAAACATCCAACGAGTTTATAAAGTCCCATATACCGTCCATAGTCAGCAGATCCTTATCGGCGCTTCCTGATATGGCATTGTTCTCAATCTCGGATTCAAAAATTATCTCATTATTTTTCTCTATAAGCACTATATTTGTATGTTGATTTGTAATACGAATCTTTACATACTCATCATCAGCAAAAAGCGTAATGATAAGATCAAATACATAACCGATATCAAGTGGAATCACATCGATTTTAATATTGTTCATAAAATCGGCAATTTCACATTTCTTGTTATCATCCACATTGGAAATAACTTCAAGTTTTCTGTTTGCATCGCCTGCAACTATACCGGCAGCCACCGCAGCAGGTATACCTTTCAGATGCCCTGTATTCGGAACAATCACGCTCTTTACATTTTTAATAATACTTCCGCTGGCTTCAACAAGCACTTTTTTTGGCAATTTACCAAGCACCTCTCTTGCCTTTGCCGCCGCATAAGCCAATGCTATAGGTTCCGTACATCCCATAGCCGGTACAAGCTCGTCTTTTAATATCCGGACATAGGTCCTGTACCTGATATCATCCTTTTCCATTAAACTGAATACACCCCCAAACAGCCTGTTTTATTAAATATTATTATGGTAAATATTATATATATATAGTATAGTAGGTCTATGTTTAAATTGTAAATCTTAAAAAATTAAATATATAATTTAAAAAAAATAAATATAATTAGTTAAATGTATTTAATATTCTGTGGGACTACAAAAACATTTACCAACCATATAAAGGGGAAGTTATGGAAAATTTTTTAGATTTAAAAAAGTTGAATACCTTCGTAAAAATAGCGGAATCGGGGAGTTTTTACAAGGCCTCAATAATGCTTGGGTATTCACCGGCGGCGGTATCGATACAGATACAACAGTTGGAGTTTGACCTTGGAATGAGACTTTTTGACAGACTCGGTAAACAGGTGCGGCTTACCGATCACGGAAAACAGTTTTATCCATATGCCGAGAAGATACTTATGCTTAATGAAGAGGCAAAAGAGTCACTTATCAGAACTGATGATATGCTGACAGGAGAACTTCGAATAGGAACCATAGATTCTATTTGCGACACATTATTTCCACAGGTTTTGGCGGAGTTTTATGAGAAAAATCCGAATGTAACTGTTGAAGTAAGGGTATGTACTCCGTCGGAGCTATTTGAAGGGATAAAACACAATAATATAGATATAATGCTCTTACTTGATAAACCAAGTGTTTCAAAGGATTTCGTTGCAGATATACAGATAGAGACCGAAGTAGTATTTTGTGCTTCAAGAAAGCATCCGTTGGCATGCAAAAACGAAATAGAACTTTCAGAGATCCTAAGTTATCCCTGTATACTTACTGAGAAAAATGCAAGCTACAGATATATTTTTGAGAGTAAACTCTCTGAGCTCGGTCTTGGTATAAAGCCAAGCATTGAATCACAGAATACCAATCTGATTATCAAACTCTTATGCAACAATATGGGCTATTCGGTGTTACCGAGATTTCTGATTGAGCCGAAACTGAGAGATAACACATTGGCGGTATTGCCGATAAAGGATTTTCATATAAAGGTGAATTATCAGGTACTTCATAAGAAAGATAAGTTCGTGAACAGACAAATGGAAAGTTTTATAAATATGTTGGAAAAGCAGGCCGGAATACTACAGGTAAGCAATCCGCAAGACTGATTTATCATGTATTTGTGTTATAAAATCAGTTTAAAATATTTCGAACAAATGTTCTTTTAACTGTACTTTTGTATTGTCACATGCTATAATTTTTTGTAGGTTGGCAGTTGCCGACAGACAGAAAGGTTAAAATAATGGAATTTAAATTACATTCAGAGTTTTTGCCTACAGGAGATCAGCCTCAAGCAATAGAGGCACTGGTAAAAGGATTTAAAGAGGGAAACCAGTTTCAAACCTTACTCGGTGCGACAGGTTCCGGTAAGACATTTACCATGGCAAATGTTATTCAAAAATTGCAAAAGCCTACACTTATAATAGCACATAATAAGACATTGGCAGCCCAGCTCTATGGAGAGTTTAAAGAGTTCTTTCCTGAAAATGCGGTAGAATATTTTGTTTCTTATTATGATTATTATCAACCTGAGGCATATGTGCCTTCCACAGACACATATATTGAAAAAGACTCTGCAATAAATGACGAGATAGATAAACTCAGACACTCCGCCACAGCATCACTTTCAGAAAGAAAAGATGTGATAATAGTGGCTTCAGTGTCATGTATATACGGACTTGGTAGCCCCATAGACTATCAGGAGATGGTAGTATCATTAAGACCGGGAATGGAAAGAGACAGAGATGATGTCATAAGAAAGCTGATAGATATGCAGTATGACAGAAACGATATGGACTTTCATCGTGGTACTTTTCGTGTACGTGGAGATGTGCTTGAAGTATTTCCGGCGGCATCCACATCCACAGCATTAAGATTTGAGTTTTTCGGTGATGAGGTGGACAGAATACTTGAGATAGATACACTTACAGGAAATATCTTAGCCGAACTTTCACATGCGGTCATCTTCCCGGCATCTCACTATGTAGTGGCACCTGAAAAGATGATGATTGCCACACAGAATATTTTGGAAGAGTGTGAAGAGAGAGTAAAGTTCTTCAAATCGGAGGATAAGCTTATAGAAGCTCAAAGAATAGATGAACGAACTCATTTTGATGTGGAGATGATGAGAGAGACCGGATTTTGCTCAGGGATAGAAAACTACTCAAGACATCTTACAGGTTCGGCACCCGGTGAACCGCCCTATACATTGATAGATTATTTTAAGGATGAATTTCTTATAATAGTAGACGAGTCTCATATTACCATTCCGCAGATTAGAGGAATGTATGCAGGTGACAGATCCAGAAAGACCACCCTGGTAAACTACGGTTTCAGACTGCCTTCGGCACTTGATAACAGACCTTTGGAGTTTTCAGAGTTTGAATCAAAGATAGATCAAATGCTTTTTGTATCCGCTACACCAAGTGTATATGAAAAAGAGCATGAAATGTTTAGAACGGAGCAGATCATAAGACCTACAGGACTTTTGGATCCGCCTATAAGTGTAAGACCTGTAGAAGGTCAGATAGATGATTTGATTTCCGAAGTAAACAAAGAAATAGAAAAAAAGAACAAGATACTTATCACTACTCTCACCAAGAGAATGGCTGAGGATCTTACCGAATATATGAAGGAAGTCGGTATCAGAGTAAGATACCTGCATTCAGATATTGATACTTTAGAGAGAGCGGAGATTATCAGGGACATGAGACTTGATAAATTTGACGTACTTGTAGGTATCAATCTTTTGCGTGAGGGACTTGATATACCGGAGATTACTTTGGTGGCAATACTTGATGCGGATAAAGAGGGATTTTTAAGAAGTGAGACCTCACTTATTCAGACCATCGGAAGAGCTGCAAGAAATGCGGACGGACATGTAATAATGTATGCCGATAATATGACGGATTCGATGAAGGCGGCAATAGATGAGACCTACAGAAGAAGAGGCATACAGGAAGCCTACAATAAAGAACATGGTATCACACCTACCACAATAAAGAAGGCTGTAAGAGATCTGATAGCGATATCAAAGGCTGCCGAGAGTGTATCAACTATTGATAAGGATGTGGAATCCATGGATAAAGCGGAGATAAACAAGCTTATAAAAGAGCTTGAAAAGAAAATGTTTAGAGCCGCTGCGGAGCTGGATTTTGAAAATGCGGCACTTTTGCGAGATAAGATAAGTGAGCTCAGAGCAAACTTATAAAAATAATAAATTGGAGAAGAGGAAGTGGCAGACAAAAAGAATGTGTCAAAAAGCCTGGAAAGAGTGGTTGCGGAGACAGCCATGCTTGCAGGTGAGACTATGCTCATAGCCGGAGCGGAGATCAGCAGAGTGGAAGATACGATGAACAGGATACTTGACTATTCAAAATGTGAATCGCATACTGCATTTGTTCTGGCAACAGGTATTACCTTGACTTTGGACAGTGATGAAGGACTTATTACTATGTCAAAAAGAGTACCTGAAAGAACTACAAATATCAACAGAATATATCTGATAAACAATGTATCAAGAGCCTTGAGTGCAGGGAAAATGGATATATATGAGGCGTATTCCGAAATAAAAAAGATAAGGGATGTAAGACAGTTTACAGGTATTTTATACGGACTTTCCTTTGTAGGAGTGGCACTTTTTTTCACCATGATGCTTGGCGGAGATTTTACCGACTGCATGGTGGCGGGAGTTGCCGGACTTGCAATGGCAATTACACAGTGGGCATTGGTTCCTTTCGGGTTTAACTCATTTTTCCTGAATATGATCTCCACACTGTCCATGGCTTTGACAGCGGTGGGATTTCAAAGATTTGTATTTGCAAATATGAATATAGATCTGGTAATAATAGGAGGAATAATGCCGATAGTACCCGGAGTTATTTTTACCACAGCGATGAGAGATACTCTAAACGGTGATTATACCGCAGGTGTCAGTAGAATGCTTGAGACAGGTGTTGTGGCCTTTGCTGTTGCCGTAGGCGTGGCACTGGCATATGTGATTTTGTGAGGCGGATATGTTGTTTAAGATAATTGGTGCATTTATTGCAGTGGTGGCTTTTTGTATTATGATAGAGTTGCCGAAAAAATACATGGTACAGGCAGGAATGACCGGAATGGTTGGCTGGGCTGTATATCTTTTAATGGAAATGGTAGCAAGTAGGGTGGAGATTGCCGCACTTGTTTCGGCACTTTGCATTGCAACAATGTCACATATACTTGCCAGAGTTTTAAAAGCACCGGTAAGTAATTTCCTTATACCGGGAATATTGCCGATAGTACCCGGAGGCTCAATATACAGATGTGCTTACGCCTTTATAAGAGAGTCGTCATACTTGAGTACTTATATGAACGAAGCATTAAAAATTGCGGGCTCCATAGCCCTTGCCATATTCTTTGTGGATTCGGTATTTAAGTTGCATTTACCGAAAAGATTTAAAAAATCAAAACAGATATAAAACAGGATAGCAACTTTATCAGTAAAAAGAGCAAGAATACAATTGACAAGGTAAGAGTAGAATCTTAATGTAATAGATAGTAGAATAAACTTTTAATTTATGGAGACGTGTATGTATTATATTGGTGTTGATTTGGGAACCTCAGCCCTGAAGCTTGTAATGATGAACAGTAAGGGTGAACTTGTAAAGTCTGTATCAAAGGAGTATCCTCTATACTTTCCGCATTCCGGATGGAGTGAGCAAAAGCCCGAAGACTGGTTTATAGCAGTAAAAGAAAGCTTAAAGGAGATAGCTGCAGGCTTAGACGATAAGATAGGCGGTATCAGTTTCGGAGGACAGATGCATGGACTGGTTATCCTTGATAAGGATGACAATGTGCTAAGGCCTGCAATACTCTGGAATGACGGCAGAAGTACTGAGGAAACAGACTATTTAAACAATGTTATCGGGAAGGAAAAACTCTCCAAGCTCACTGCAAATATTGCATTTGCAGGATTTACCGCACCTAAGATACTTTGGGTCAAGAATAATGAGCCTGAGATTTTTACAAAAATTTCAAAAATAATGCTTCCAAAAGATTATATCAGCTATATGCTTAGCGGAAGCTTTGCTACAGACTATTCGGATGCTTCCGGTATGTTGCTTTTGGATGTGAAAAACAAAAAATGGTCATCTGAAATGATTGAAATATGCGGTATTTCAGAAAATATGCTTCCAAAACTTTTCGAGAGCTTTGAGGTGGTAGGAGATATAAAACCTGAACTTGCAAAAGAGCTTGGATTGAATGAAGATATAAAAATAATAGCCGGAGCCGGAGATAATGCGGCTGCAGCCATAGGAACAGGCACTGTGGGAGAAGGTGCATGCAATATTTCTTTGGGAACTTCGGGAACTATATTTATATCCAGTCAAAACTTCGGAGTGGATAAGTATAATGCGCTTCATTCATTCGCTCATTCGGATGGAAAATACCATCTTATGGGATGTATGCTCAGTGCGGCTTCATGTAATAAATGGTGGATGGAAGATATTTTAAAGACAAAGGATTTTTCAAAAGAACAGGAAAATATAGATAATCTTGGAGAAAATAAGGTGTTCTTTTTGCCATATCTTATGGGTGAGCGTTCACCTCACAACGATCCGGCTGCAAGAGGTACATTTATAGGAATGAGCATGGATACAAGAAGAGAAGATATGACACTTGCAATACTGGAGGGTGTTACCTTTGGACTCAGAGATTCTTTGGAAGTGGCAAGAAGCCTCGGCATAGAGATAAAGAAGACCATGATATGCGGCGGAGGCGCAAAGAGTGCACTTTGGAAAAAACTTGTGGCAAATATCATGAATGTAGAAGTGGAAGTACCTGTCAGCGAAGAAGGTCCGGGATTTGGAGCCGCCATACTTGCGGCGGTAGGTTGCAATGAATACGAAAGTGTGGAAGCGGCTACAAAGTCCATAATAAAAATAAAAGAAAGAATACAACCGGAACCGGAACTCGTAGCAAAATACGAAAAAAAGTACCAAAAGTTTAGAAAGATATATCCGGCACTTAAGGGTATATTTAAAGAGATTTTATAAGGAGGGAAATTTATGTTACAGATAGGAACAAAAGCACCGGAGTTTTCACTTCCGGATGAGAACGGAACAGTCAGAAACCTTTCAGATTATGAAGGTAAGAAACTTATATTATACTTTTATCCAAAGGATAATACTCCGGGTTGTACAAGCCAGGCCTGTGGCTTTGGAGAACTTTATTCGCAGTTTACGGAAAAAGGAGTAGAGGTTGTAGGCATCAGTAAAGACAGTGTTGCATCACATAAGAAGTTTAAAGATAAATATTCACTGCCGTTTACACTGCTTTCAAATCCTGAGCTTGACGTGATACAGGCTTATGATGTATGGCATGAGAAAAAACTCTATGGAAAAGTATCTATGGGAGTGGTAAGAACCACATATCTTATAGATGAAAAGGGAGTTATCATAGAGGCTATGGATAAGGTAAAAGCTGCCAAGAATCCGGCTGAGATGTTGGAGATTTTGGGATGAAAATAGTAGTATCACCTGCCAAGACAATGATAGAAAATACAGACTGTTATATCGGAAGCAGTGTACCTACATATATTGATAAGAGCAAGATCCTTTTAGAAGAGATAAGACAAAGATCTTACGAAGAGCTGAAAGAGATCTGGAAATGCAATGAAAAGATTGCAAATGAAAATTTTGACAGATTTAAAAACATGAATTTGCAGGGGAGTCTTACCCCTGCAATATTTTCTTATCAAGGTATACAGTATCAGTATATGGCGGTAAATGTAATGGAAGCCTCTGCAATAGAGTATATAAAAGAGAATTTATATATACTTTCGGGATTTTTCGGAATACTTAGAGCATTTGACGGAGTAAGTCCGTACAGACTTGAGATGCAGGCAAAGATGGAGATAGGAGAGCACAAAAATCTGTATGAGTTTTGGGGCGATAAAATATATAAAAAGATTTTTGAAACCGGAGAAGTAGTAATAAATCTTGCCTCAAAAGAATATTCAAAAACTATAGAAAGCTATCTTTCAAAAGAAAATAAATTCATCACCTGTGTGTTTGCCGAGAAAAAAGACGGAAAAGTAGTACAAAAAGCCACCATGGCAAAGATGGCAAGAGGTGAGATGGTAAACTTCATTGCATCCAGAAATATCCAAAATGAAGAGAAAATCAAGAAGTTTGACAGACTCGGATTCAAATTTGATAAAGAGCTTTCAAATGAGAAAAAATATGTGTTTATATTAGAGTAATTTCGGAAGGTTATTATGTATATTTCAAAACCCTATAAGGGAAGACCTGTTGATATTGAAAAAAGACAGGACAAAGAAAAAAGATGTTATGATTTTTTGGACGGCTTGGGAGTGGAATATGAAGTTGTAGACCATGATGAAGCTTCAGATATGGAAAAATGCAAGGAGATAGAGGGTGCGCTTGGAGTTAAGATATGCAAAAATATAGTTCTTTGCAACAGGCAGGAGACAAAGTTTTTCCTCTTTATGATGCCCGGAGATAAGAAGTATGTTACAAAAGATATCTCAAAGAAACTTGATATGTCCAGACTCTCCTTTGCAAAAGAAAACTATTTGAAGGAATTTTTGGATGTAACACCGGGATCTGTAAGTGTACTGGGACTTTTAAACGATAAAGACAACAGAGTGGAACTTGTAATAGACAAAGATGTAATACAGGCTGATTTTATCAGATGTCATCCCTGTGAGAATACCTCAACACTGAAGATAAGCACTGATGATTTTTTAAATAAGATAATACCTGCATTGGGAAAAGAAGCTAAAATAATAGATAATTGAAAATGAATAATAAAAAAAGGATATTTGCGGCAATAGACTTAAAGTCCTTCTATGCCTCGGTAGAGTGCAGAGAAAGAAATTTGGATCCCTTGGATATAAATCTGGTGGTAGCTGATGAGAGCAGAACCTCAAAGACTATCTGTCTTGCGGTAAGTCCCGCACTTAAGACCTTTGGAATACCGGGAAGGCCGAGACTTTTTGAAGTAATAAAAAGACTGCAGGAAGTAAATAACAGAAGAGAAAAACTTGTAGGAAAGGCTGAAGGAAAGTCATATTCTCTTGAAGAACTCAAAAAAAATGTAAAACTGGAAGTTGATATGGTAGTGGCTGTACCGAGAATGAAAAAATATATGGAGTACAGCGCAAGGATAATAAGTGTATATCTAAAGTATGTCTCGCCTGAGGACATATATGTATATTCGGTGGATGAGGTTTTTATAGATATTACGGGATATGCAGGCGATGATGCAACAGGATTTGTGGAAAAAATGGTAAAAGATGTCCTTGATACCACAGGCATAACGGCAAGTGCCGGTATAGGTGAAAATATGTACCTGGCAAAAATAGCCATGGATATCATGGCAAAAAGAGCCGAACCTAATGAACATGGAGCCAGAATAGGAGAACTGAGCGTCAGATCTTACAGAGAAAAGCTTTGGAGCCATACACCTATTACCGATTTTTGGAGAATAGGAAGAGGCTACAGCAAGAACCTTGCAAAGTACGGAATATATACAATGGGAGATATTGCAAGGGAGAGCTTAAAAAAGAATCGTGCCAATGAGGGAATGAATCTTTTATATAAGCTGTTTGGAAAAAATGCAAGCTTTTTGATAGAACATGCCTGGGGAATCGACAATACGGAAATCAAAGATATAAAAGCATATACACCGGAGAAGAAAAGTATAAGCGAAGGTCAGGTATTGCTTAGAGCATACAGCTATGAAGAGGTAAGAACGATTGTTATAGAGATGGCTGAAAGACTCTCATTTTCATTGCTGGAAAAAGATACCGCCACAAGGCAGATAACTTTAAGTATAGGATACGATATAGACAGCTTGGCAGATCCGAAAACAGCAAAAGATTACACCGGGAATATTACAAAAGACTTTTACGGAAGGAGCGTACCTGAGGGAGCGCATGGCTCGATAAATCTTTTATCATATACCAATTCCACAAAAGAGATCTGCAAGAAAAGTGAGGAGCTGTTTGAGAAACTTGCAAATCCCATATTGCTGTTTAGAAGGATAACGATAGTTGCAAGTGAGATAAGTCATAAAAACAGCGCAGGCTGTACGGGAAATCTCTTGGAAGCAAACAGCATTTCGGAAGAAAAAGAAAGCAGTAGAATGAAAGCCGTACTTAAAGTAAAAAGAAAATTCGGAAACAATGCCATATTTAAAGGGCTTAATCTCAAAGAAGAGGGAACTGCACTTGACAGAAACAGGCAAATAGGCGGACATAGGGAATAAAGTGGAAATACATTGAAAAATATCGAAAATGATATATACTATAGATAACAGTTTATTACTTCAGTTCGTAAAAATCAAATAAGGAGACATCTTATGAGAAAACTTAAGACAATTTTTGTGACAATGTTACTTGCGGTATTTCTACTTAGCGGATGTTTTCGTTCAGACAAGGCCGAAAATATCGAGCCAAATATCGAGCCGGATGCTCTGACAAAAACATCATGGATTTCATATGATGACGGATCATATTGGGTGTTCAATGAGGACCACAGCTTTTTCTGGTATCAGGAGAAGGGGATTACCGATGACAATTATTATGGCGGAACATATAAATTGTACAGAGGTGAGAAGGCAATGGATTTTATAGAAAAGAAGCTTTCCTCCTATGGTGTGACCAAGGCCGAGCTGATGGAAGTTATAAACAGATCGGACGAATATACAGTAGAAGATTTTATATGTATTTATACAGAGAATACGACATTTATGTTAGAGGGTAAGGAGCAGATATCTAAGCCGAATATGATACCCTACATGGGATTTCTTTTGGAAGATGAAACGATACTGGATATTGCAAATATGAAGACCGGATCTTACTACGGATTTATTAAAGAAGAATAGAAAATTTATACAGCCCACGCATTTATGTTACTGATAAGTTAAAGTATTACTTTGTCAGGATATAATTGTGTGGACTTTTTGATTGGAGAGATAGAATGGAAAAGAGAAAAATAAGTCAAAATGAAGAAGCAATAAGAGGTATTATGATAATAATAGCATTCATAGTTGGACTGGTATTCCTTAGAGATATACTGGTAAAAAGGGGAGTGAGGATTTTGATGCTGACAAGGCAAGATTATATGAATGCAGTAGAATATTATATGCAGAAAAAATATGGAGAGAAGTTTGAAGGGGAGTATATACTGGAAGGTAGTATATATGTACATCCAAAGGCAAAACCTGAGTGGCACGCAGTAGTAGAAGCTTATAGTAAAAATGGGTTAACTTATTTTAGTGATAATTATGTAGGATACCTAAAGAAAGAAGAACTTGAGAAGTATATATATGAGCTTGTAAAGCCGATATATGGGGAGTGTAAGGTGTATACACAACCATGGGGGTTTTCGCTGGATGACAGCTTTAACAAAGATACAGATATAATGAAATATGTAAGTAATAGTGACTATACTACTTGTATTTTCACAGATAAAAATGCTGAAAATATAGAAGAAGATTTTAGAAAGGTATGTGAGATATTTGTAGATAAAAATTTGCAGACAAATAGTTTGATGGTAACATATATTACGGAAGAAGACTTGGATAAATTTGAAGAAAAATTTATAGACTATACGTTTAATAGGCTCAAGCTTTATTATAGAATTTTAGGCATTTATGATAATGTAGATAAAACATGGTTGAAAGATATAGATATATTGGAAGGAGACAAGGACTATGGTAAGTGAAAGACCTACAGATGAAGAATTACAGGAAAAAACAAATACCGGAAAAGAGTAAGTATATTAGAGGTAGGATTAAAAGAACAGTGGATATTGCATCGGAGGAGTGAATTTATGCTAAGGAAATATAAGAAAATAATTTGTGCAACAGTAATTATTATTATCGTATTTGCATTATATACTGTAAATAAAATAGCTTTTTTCCATGATCCGGAGTTTGAAAGATTGGTAAGAGAAAATAAAGCTAACTATGAGGTGGTATCTATAGACGAATACAAAAGAATCAATCCTATTGAGGGTATCATTTGGAAGGACGATCTTAAGGATGTAGATAATATATATATAAACTTTAGAAAATATAAAATAAGAGATATAAGTGACCTGGTATATTTTAAGAACGCTAAATTAATATCGTTGGTATATTCAAGTGCATATTATGGAGATAAAAGCATATATGAGGATGAGAATGTACTCGATAATTTATACAAGATAAAGGATTTAAAATACTTGGATGACTTGCAATTATATCATTTAAAGGTAGATGATAAGGATATAGAAAATATAAAGGAGATGTTTCCGAATGCGAGGGTAATTATAGAGTAAATATATACGTATGTTTGTATATATGTGAATACAGAATTTATCCAAGTTACAAAGTAGATACCGGGGAAATTGAAATGACAAAAGAATGTATTGAGAATTTTAAT
The DNA here is from genome assembly GCF_033242365.1 of Lachnoanaerobaculum sanguinis. NCBI lineage: Bacteria > Bacillati > Bacillota > Clostridia > Lachnospirales > Lachnospiraceae > Lachnoanaerobaculum > Lachnoanaerobaculum sanguinis. The sequence continues at coordinate 23,267 of NZ_BTHK01000017.1, read as the reverse complement.
ACAAATTTTTTTAAAGTCTGTAAGTTTGAAATATTTGCCGGAGGTATGGGATATGATGAAAAAGAGAAGAATACAAATTGTTATTGTTGTGATGTCGGTAATTTGTATATACATTATGAACCAAATAGCCTTTTTTAAAGACAGAGAGTTTGAAAGGGCGGTAAGAGATACTTTAATATCATCTAAAGTGTCAATGGTAGATATAAGAGAAAAGGCCTTAGATGGAATAATTTGGAGAAAAGATCTTGAAAAGGTAGACTTTGTAACAATAAATTTCAGAAAATACAATATAAAGAATGTTGAAGATATAAAGTACTTCAAGAATGCTAAATTTATAGGGTTTTGTTATGTGAGTGCATATGTCGGAGATAAGAGTATTTACGAGGATGAGCATGTGCTCGATAATATATATTTAATAAAAAAATTGGCACATTTAAAGAAGCTGGATTTATATCATTTGAAGATAAATGAAGACATTGAAGACATTGAAGCTATGTTTCCTGAAGCAGAAGTTTTTATCGAGTAGAGGTTAAAAAAACAAATGGTGAAAAAAAGAAGACTAAGTCAGAATAAAGAAGCAATAAGAGGTATTCTTATAATAATAGTATTTATAGTGGGACTGGTATTCCTTAGAGATATGCTTGTAAAAAGGGGAGTTAGCATTACTATGTTAACAGAGTTAGATTATATAAATGCAGCAGAATATTACATGCAGAAAAAATATGGAGAGAAATTTGAAGGAGAATATGTATATGAAGATAGCGTTTATGTACACCCAAAGTCAAAACCGGAGTGGCATGTGGTAGTGGATTTTGAGAGTGAGGGAGGGTTGACTTCTTTTCATGATAATTATGTAGGATACCTGAAGAAAGCAGACCTTGAGAAGCATATATATGAGTTGATAAAACCTATATATGGGGATTGTAAGGTGTATACACAGCCATATGATTTTTCTCTTGATGATAGCTTCAATAGAGATACAGATATAATGACATATGTAAATAGAGGAAACTATATTACATGCATATTTACATATAAAAAGGCTAAAAATATAGAAAAAGACTTTAGAAAAGTATGTGATATTTTTTTAGATAAAAATTTACAAACAAATAGATTACTGGTTACATATTTTACGAAGGAAGATTTTGATAAATTTGAAGAGTACAGAATGGATTACATATTTAACCAACAAAAATATTATTATAGAATTTCAAGTTTTTATAGTAAAGTAGACAAAGGGGGATTTGATGAAGTAAAGATATTAGAGGGGGATGAAAAATATGGCAAGTGAAAAACCTACAAACAAAGATTTGCAGGAAAAAACAAATGTCGAAAAAGAGTAATTATATTAGAGGTAGGATTAAAAGAACTGTGGATATTACATCGGAGGAGTGAATTTATGCTAAGGAAATATAAGAAGATAATTTGTGCAATCCTAATTATTATTATCGTATTTGCATTATATACTGTAAATAAAATAGCCTTTTTCCATGATCCTGAGTTTGAAAGAGCTGTAAGAAATACTACTATATGGAATACTGTGTCAGGTGCAATACAGAAAGAGTATCCAATGTTACAGGGAGAGAGTCCTATTAAAGGTATAATTTGGAAGAAGGATTTGGAGAATATAAACTTAGTATCTATCGATTTTAGAGAGTATAGGGTGAAAGATATAAGTGATATAAAATATTTTAAAAATGCAGAAATAGTTATGTTCAGCTATTCAAGTGCATATTATGGAGATAAAAGTATATATGATGACGAGCATGTACTTGATAATTTATACAAGGCAAAGAATTTAAAATACTTGGATAACTTGCAATTATATCACTTAAAGTTAGATGAGGAGGACATAGAAAATATAAAGGAAATGTTTCCGAATGCAAGGGTATTTATTGAGTAAATATATACCGACTTGGTTCTATAGCAAGATTGGGAGGTATAGAATGAGAACAGAAAAGAATAATAGCAAATGATACAGTTAAAATGGTCGGATATAAATATGATGAGTTGAATAGAGTTGTAAGTATTGAAGACAATAATGGAGGGAAAAGACTTTATAAGTATAATGGGCTTGGAGATATCACAGAGGTAACAAATTCTTTTGGAGAGAAGAGAACATATGAGTATACAGCAAATAGGCAGGTGTCAAAATTAAAGGATTTTGACGGGAAAACCTATGAAGTAGAGTACAATAATATAAATTTACCTGTAAGGTTAAAAGATAAAAACGGAAATACTACAGAGTACGTATATGATAATATCAGAAGAATATCTCAGATAAAGCGAGCCGGTGGAGTGGAAAAATTTGAATATGACAAAAGGGGCAATATGACTAAAATGATTGCTCCTGACGGAAGTATGAAGAGCTTTTCCTATGATGACAATAGAAATATTGTCAGTGTTACTTATCCAACAGGTCTAAGTGAAAATTATAAATATGATAAGTTAAATAGGTGCATCAGTAAGGAATTTTCTGACGGAGTGAAGTCTGATTTTGTTTATGAGGGAGACAGACTTGTTGAGATAGTATTGCCAAGCGGAAGTATCAGATATGAATATGATGAATATGGAAGAGTGTTAAAGCAAACCTTGGATGAGAATATCAGTGAAAGCTTTGTATATGATTCTATGAACAGGGTATTGGAGTATACTGATATATTTGGCAATGTATCAGGCTATGAATATAATCAGAACGGCAGAGTAAAAGCGGTTAATTTAGGTGATGATGTAAAATACATATATACTTATGATAAGCTTGGAAGACCTACAGAAGAAAGCCGACTGGCGGGCGATGCGGAAAATAAGATCTATTATGACTATGACGACTTAGGAAGAGTATCCGGAATAAGGACTGATACCGGTAGAGAAAATACTTATAGCTATGATAATGAAGGAAATATAACATCTATTAAAGACAGCATCGGAAATACAAACTATTTTAAATATGGTGTAGGAAATACACTTGAAAAAGTGGTTGACAGTGACGGTCTGGTAAGTGAGTACAGTTATGATAAAATGTACAATCTTGTAGGAATAAGACAGTACAAAAAAGATAATGAAAATGACTGTATGACAAGAAGCTATCATAGAAACAATATGGGCAGAATATTTAAAATAGAAAATGCCGACAGTACTTATAAAACTATGGATTACAACAGTCTTGGACAATTGGTGAAAAATATTGATGAAGACGGTTTTAAAACAGAGCTAAAGTACAATGAAACCGGGCTTTTAACTTCGATGAAATGTTCCGACGGAAATTATGTAGACTATGAGTACGATAGCAACAGATTTTTGAAAGCCGTATCAGGAAGCTTCGGAAGTATGAGCTTTGAAAGAGATAAGAAAGGATTGGTGAAAAAGGCTCTAACTACAGAGGGACACAGTATTGCTTACGAATATGATAAGCTTGGAAGAACTGTGGCTATAGTATATCCTGATGGTAAGAAGGTAGGCTATAACTATGATAAAAAAGGTAGGCTTATAGAAACAGTTTCAGGAAATGAACATATAAGGCTGACTTATAACAGCTTGGGTAGAATTGAATCAAGAGAGTATAGCGACGGAAGCAAAACATGCTATGAGTACAATGATATCGGAAGTCCGACAAAAATAACGCATATCAGTGATGAAAAAATCAATATGGAATATACTTATACATATGATTTGGTGGGAAATAAGACAGGTATAAGTATAAATAAGAACGGAAGTGTAAAGGATTACAATTATTCTTATGATGAGGTAGGAAGAATCACAAAAGTTGTATTGGACGGTAAAATGCTAAGGGAATACAGCTATGATATCTTCGGAAACAGAACCGCTAAAGTAGAATATGCTGAAGATGAAGTGATTACTACAAACTATATCTATAAGGGAGGAAAACTCGCAGAAGAGCGTATAGTTAAGAATAACGGTTTGATTCAAAAAAGGTATGAGTATGACAAGAGAGGAAATCTTATCAAGAAGTTTTCAGGTGGTGAGCTTGAAGCAGAGTACAAATACAACGGATTGGGACAACTTATAAGTGTCATATCCGGTAAAAACAGTGTAAACTATGAATATGACGGACTTGGTCACAGAATAGGTAAGACAGAGACTGACGGAAATGAGTCACATACTACAAGCTATGTAATTGATATCAGAAAAAAGACTGATAATATACTATGGCAAAACAGTGATGGAAATGAGAGAAGTTTTGTATGGGATATTCAACTGATATCAGAGGTGGAGGATGATAACAGCACCAATATCATATGTGATGAGCTTGGAAGTGTAATACTTGAAGGGGGTGAGCTTTTTGAGTACTCAGAGTTCGGAGAAGTGCTTGGAAGCAAACCAAAGAACTTTGGATTTGCCGGTCTCATGGTAGATGATATAAGCGGAAACTATCTTTCAGCTACAAGAATGTACGATGAAAATATGGGAAGATTTCTTGGAAAGGATAAAATCAAGGGAGATCTAAGATATGGATTTACCCAAAACGAGTATACATACTGCTATAATTCACCATTGATATTTGTTGACAGTACAGGAGAATCACCGGAAGCAAATGCACTTACCTATAAAGATTTTGAGGGATTTCTACTAGATTATATGGAATCTACTATATCACCGGGATACTATGGCTTGAAGAACTTAGCTATTGAGGTATTTTGGGGTATATTTAATTCAGCATCATTAGGAGGGGTAGATGTAGTTATGAATGCCGGTCGAGAATTTGCAATTAATAATATTCCTGATAGTATAGGAACACCTATGGTAGCAATACTGCATACAGCAATAAGAACGCTTAGATACATCACAGAATATACAGGATTAAGTGATTTGATAAATGAACTTACAGTAAGTGGTATAAGAAGTGATAGAGAACTTAACAAATTTAATTTTTATAAAGATAATAATGGTATTATTCATACAATGAGTGAATGTTGGCAAATGTGGTGGGGCTATAATCCAATGTACGATTTTTTCTTTAATTCATTTACATCTATGAATAGAGCAAAGTTTCAATTTGGTTCAGGTGAATCAAAATTTACACTTTGGATGTGGAAGGGAGATTATTTTCATTTTGGTGCAGGTAGTGAGATAGGGATATATAAAGGTAATGATTGGCATGTGGATTGTTATAAACAAAGTCATTTGAAGATGTACATGAACCTGACTCTTAAAGATGGAACATTAGTATCGGATTGGGATGCATATGATCAGTATCAGTGGTGGATCACAGGGTTTAATCCTGATAAAAGATTCCAAGATGTAAAGGCTGAAGATTTAGTAATGGTAGGTATGGTTGACTTTGATGAGGAAAGGGTTATGTGGAAGGAATTCGTACATACAGCAGAATTTGATGATCAAAACGAAGATAAGATAAATGATAATTGGTGTCTTGATTTTGTGCATCGCAATGCCGTAATGAAATGGGAAGGAGGTAATAGGAATTAATGAGAATTAAAATTATTATATTCTGTTTAATAGCATGTCTGCTTACAGGATGTACCTGGGTAGTTAAAGTTGCAAGGTATATACATGACTCTGATAAATTAGATAACTACATATATGATGAGGGTACAGTGGTAAATAAGTATATAGAAAAAATAGTAGAAGCATTTAATACGAATGATAGAGAACTCTTAGCGAGTTTGTTTCCTGAGCATGCAAGGAGTAAGATAGATAATTTTGATGAACAGATAGATAGAATTATTAGAGAAAATGAAACATGGCCGTCTTCCATAATAAGGTATAAGCTTAATGAAGATAACAATTATCAAACAAGTGCTGATAGGGGTAAAATCTATAAAGAGGTATATGCTAATACCACTATAGAGTTTGCAGATCCTAAGGAGGGAGAAGTACATAGACCAAGCTTAAAGATTGCTATGGTAATAGTACCTGTAGATGATTTTCACGAAAATAATGTTGGAATATCTATATTTGCTATAGATTATGGAAATTTTAGTACAGACGAAGTGGATAAAGAAAATGATGGATATGATATTTATGCATTTTGGAAATAGTTATAGGGAGATGATTAGGTGGAGATAAAATTAAATTTCGAAGGAATGAAAAAAGCAGTAGATACTTACGATATATATGATGATGAATTGAACTCAATTAAAGAAGATTTAGTAGATATTATAACAGATGTTGATGATTACTGGATCGGCAGATGTGGAAATAGTTTTAAATATATTTGCTGGTATTTAAAACTTTTACTTGATATGGGCACGAATGATTTTGGAAAAATAAAGGAAGAAATTAAAATTGCCAAGAGTAAATTGTATGTTAGCGACTATAACCTCTCAAATCAGATCCAAAGCAAGGAGTAGTTAAAGTATGAAAAAAATCTTACCTATTATAATATTATCAGTACTTGTGTTATCTGTTGGTTTAATTGCTAAAAATATAGTAAGCGACTTTAAGAGTGAGGTCACCAAAAATGATAATCAACCACGGGAGGAGAAAGAATATAAAGACAAAGTGATTGCTGCGTTGGATAATCAAAATGCTGATGCTTTGAAGGCACTGTTTTCAAAGAATGCGAGAGAGAGCATAGAGGATATGGACTTTAAGATTGCATTACTGCTTAAGAGGTATAAGGGAAAGTCAAAGAGCGTCAAGTATGACAGAAATTTCCCGGTAGTCACAGAAGACAAAGAAAAGGGAATAAAAAGGATTGAGACTTATTATGTTGTAAAGACAGATGGTGGTAATATAGATTTTATGTACCTTCAGGTTGTTGCCAAGGATGATGAGGATCCTGATGAGATAGGTATCAGCTCTATGATGTATTCACCTGAGATTTGGCAGATTACCATGGATGACAGCAACAGAGGATATTATCTCTGGGTGGATAATCCGTTTTGGGCTGATTATGTAGATCCGGATGAGGTTATGACCACAGAAAGCAGCAGGTAGGTCTTTTAGAACTCCTATGAAAAAGACATAGGAGTTCTGTTAATATAGAAATAATATGTTAAGTAATATCAGATACATAGTTTAAATAAAGGATTGAAATATATTTTAAGAATTTAATAATGGTATGAATGGTTGACTTTAATAAAATGTGGGAAGGAGGAAACAAAAATTAATGAAAATTAAAATATTGATAAGCATGTTAATATTAAGTTTGCTTACAGGATGTACCTCAGTAGTTAAGGTTGCAAGATATGTACATGACTCTGATAAATTAGATAACTACATATATGGCGAGGCTGTAGTAGTAAATGAGTATATAGAAAAGATAATAAGAGCATTGAACACTAATGATAGAGAACTATTAGCGAGTTTATTTCCCGAGCATGCAAGGAGTAAGATAGATAATTTTGATGAACAGATAGACAGAATTATCAGAGAAAATGAAACATGGCCGTCTTCCATAATAAGGTATAAGCTTAATGAAGATAACAATTATCAATCAAGATCTGATAGGGGTAAAATCTATAAAGAGGTATATGCCAATACCACTATAGAGTTTGCAGACCCTAAGGAGGGAGAAGTACATAGACCAAGCTTAATGATTGCTATGGTAATAGTACCTGTAGATGATTTTCACGAAAATAATGTTGGAATTTCTATACTTGCAATGGGTTATGAAGGTTTTAATAAGGAAAATGTAGATAAAGAAAAAGATGGGTATGATATATATGCATTTGGACGATGATTATAATCTTTCAATAAGTAAAAGTATAGAGTCCTCTTAATACACAAACAATATGGTAAGTCTGCAAGAGAAGTTTAACGGAAAGGAAATATGGAAATGAATTATACATTATCATTTTACTTGGGAATATTTACAATAATATGTATGATTGTGGTGAGCAGAATAGCTTTTTTTAAGGATGCGGAGTTTCTTAGAGCGGTAAGAGATACTATGGGTAAAAACCGTATGTCTCTGGCACATAAAAGAGAGAAGCCTATCAAGGGTATCATTTGGAAAAAGGATTTAAAGAAGATGAACTTCTTATCAATCAATTTTAAGGACTACCATGTTAAGGATGTAAGTGACCTTGAATATTTCAAGAATGTTGAGACAATTATCTTGACATATATGGGCGATAATGAGGAAGATATCGGTATGTATAATGAGGAACATGTCCTTGATAATCTAAATAAAGTAAGGGATTTTAATAAGCTTAGAAGGGTACAGTTATATCATCTTAACGCAGATAAGAGTGTGAAGAACGAATGTCCGAGAGCAATAGTTTTTATAGACTAGTTTTTACGGTTAGGAGAGACATAGATGAAATTAGAGTATAAAAAGCGGATATATTGGTTGCTTAGGTTTATACTGATTGTATGTGTAGTCAATGTGCTGACCGGATTTTATGAGATGTGTACTACAATCAAAAATGCAAATGCAAACCAAATCATATGGAAAGGCGAGAGATATAATAAGGGCGAGACCGGATATCACAGTATAGATGAGATTAAATATTTGGTGGATATACCGACAGATTGTGATGTAAAAGATATTTGGGCGGTGGCAAGTTATTATGCAAAGGATGACAGTGAGTGTGATACAAGACTGAAGGAACTTAAGAATATATATGATGAAGGGGGAGCAAAGGCTATTGTAGAGGATATCATGTCTAAAGATATTGGAGATGATAAAAAGACTATGATGGAGTACCTGATAGTGGACGGTTGCCTAATAGAAAGTCCTGGTAACGACACGGAACTGCTTAATAGTGTCCTTGAACATTGCTATGACAGAGACTATGGATTCCTTGGATACAAAAGATATATTGATATCGGAAATAAGCTCTATAAAAAGAACGGGAAGCTTGAAAGAATCATTGAAGCATTTGAAACTTTAAGTAAATATACAATTGATCGTGCAATTGTGATGCCCAAATCAGAAGATGGGGATGAAAGTGCAACTGAAACGGTATACTATCATCGTATGATACAACTGTTTCAGACATTCTCAAGCTTATCATATTTTGACGATAATCTTTTAGTGGCAAAATCATATCCCGGGATGGATAATAAGAAATATGTTGTGAAGGCGGCTATAACAAAACATTATGATATTATTTTAAGTTATAAAAAATATAAATCATTTATAGGCCTTGGACATATCAGTATATACGGAAGATATAAGGATTTAAATATGGTGATAGAAGATGTAAAAATTAGAAATTTAAATTATGATGATGTTTTTAAATATTTATATGACAAAGATCCTACAGGTAATATAGTGGCTGATAATTTAATTAGTTTAGAATGTTTATCAATAGTTTTTAGACTATGTGGTACCTATACACTGGTATATGATACAGATGTGCATACACTTGAGGGAATAAGCTACGGATTTTATCCTGTGCTTCCGGTGTATAGTTACTTTGATATATACAATTTAGTTGCATCTCCTGACAGTCACTATATAGATACAGTAGAAGCCATAAAAAACTTTAATACAAATTTTTCAAAGGGTGGTTATTTTGGAGAGTTTGCAGATGATGTAGGCTACGATGAAAATAATCCGTTAACATTGGAAAATTTTGGTGAGAGGATAGAGGAACTTGGCAATATGAAAGAAAAATATTATGAATTACCTGAAGTAGGGTTTTATCTCAGTATAAGTGATATTACAGAAGATTTGAGTAAAGAGGAACCGTTACATAAGAAAGATTAAAAGGGATTGATCGAGAGCAATAGTATTTATAGACTGGTTTTTACGGTAAGGAGAGACATAGATGAAATTAGAGTATAAAAAGCGGATATATTGGTTGCTTAGGTTTATACTGATTGTATGCGTAGTCAATGTGCTGACAGGATTCTATGATATGTGTACTTCAAGCAAAAATACAAATGTAAACCAAATTATATGGAAAGGCGAGAGATATAATAAGGACGAGACCGGATATCACAGTATAGATAAGTTTAAGTATTTGGTGGATATACCGACAGATTGTGACGTGAAAGATATCTGGGCGGTGGCAAGTTATTATGCAAAGGATGACAGTGAGTGTGATACAAGGCTGAAGGAACTTAAAGGTATATATGATGAGGGTGGAGCAAAGGCTGTCGTAGAGGATATCATGTCTAAAGATGTAGGGGATGATAAAAAGACTATGATGGAGTACTTGATAGTGGACGGTTGCCTAATAGAAAGCCTTGGTAATGACACGGAACTGCTTAATAATGTTCTTGAACACTGCTATGACAGAGACTATGGATTCCTTGGATACAAAAGATATATTGATATCGGAAATAAGCTCTATAAAAAGAACGGGAAGCTGGAAAGAATTATTGAATCATTTGAAACTTTAAGCAAGTATACAACAGATCGTGCCGGCAAGCTTAATGTGGGAGGTGACAGTGATGATAATCTTGTGGACAGAATACATTACAGTAATATGATACAGTTATTGCAGACATTCTCAAGTCTTTCATATTTTGACGGCAATCTGTTGGGAATAAGACCGACTATAGGTAATAGTAAAAATAAGTATATTGTGAAAGCTGTCAAAGAAGATTATGATATTGTATTAAGTTATAAAAAATATAAGTCATTTATAAATTTTGGAAATATAAGTATATATGGCAGATATAAGAATTTAAATATGCGTGTAAAGCATCCGGTGATAGGACATGTAGAAAAATTTGATGTTATGAAATATGTAGCACCATCTGTGGTCGGTAAAGTTGTGGATAAGTTATTTGACTTAAATATGTTATCGAGAGAATTTGAACTGTGGGGTACCAATGTGATTGTATATGATATTGATATACACACACCGGAAGGCTTTAGCTATGGATTTTATCCTATGTATAAAATTTATAACATTGAAGATATGGACACTAAAAGATATATTGACAGGTTTAATGAGTATTTTCTGCCCGGAGGCGAATATGAGGAGGAAAGGGATAAAGTGGGTTATGATCCGGATAATCCTATAAGTGAAGAAGATTTTGGTGAGAGGATAGATGAAATAAACAGTATGGTATATGAACTTTTTGAAGTTGGGTATTATTAAGATATAATACTGATAAAAATAAAAGGATAGAGTTGATGAAGTATTGGAAATGGAAGACACATAGCAGTTAGAAATAATTGTAAAAGACTTGAGCAAAAGAGAACCGTTAAAAAGAGAATAGTAATGTAAAGGAAGAAAATTATGGCTGAGTATATTATGGCCTTTGATGCAGGCACTACAAGCAGCAGATGTATCATATTCAATCGAAAAGGTGAGATATGTGAGGTGGCACAAAAGGAGCTGACACAGCATTATCCAAAGGCCGGTTGGGTAGAGCACAATGCTGATGCTATATGGTCTACACAGATTAGTGTAGCTGTGGAAGCTATGGCAAGGCTTGGAATAAGTGCCTTGGATATTGCAGGTATCGGTATCACAAATCAAAGAGAAACTACAATAGTTTGGGATAAGGAAACAGGTATTCCTGTGTATAGAGCAATAGTTTGGCAATGCAGAAGGACTGCAGATTATTGTAATGAGTTAAAGAACAGCGGATATTCCGATATGATTCGTGATAAAACAGGTCTGATGATTGATGCATATTTTTCAGGAACAAAGATAAAGTGGATACTTGACAATGTGGAAGGTGCAAGACAAAAGGCGAAAGAGGGAAAGTTACTTTTCGGTACGGTAGATACATGGCTTATTTGGAAACTTACAAACGGTAAGGTACATGTTACCGATTATTCAAATGCTTCAAGAACCATGCTTTTTAATATACATACCTTGGAATGGGATGAGGAGATACTTGATCTGCTTGATATTCCAAAGTCAATGCTGCCACAGGTGAAGGAGTCTTCATGTATTTACGGTGAGTCGGACTCATCATTTTTTGGACAAAGTATTCCGATTGCCGGTGTGGCAGGAGATCAGCAGGCGGCACTCTTTGGACAGACCTGTTTTGAGATGGGGGAGGCAAAGAGTACCTATGGCACAGGTTGCTTTCTGCTTATGAATACAGGTGAAAAGCCTGTTAAATCCGATAACGGACTGGTAACGACTATTGCCTGGGGACTTGGCGGAAAGGTGAACTACGCCCTTGAGGGTTCCGTATTTGTAGCGGGAGCTTCGATACAGTGGCTTAGGGATGAAATGCGTCTGATAGATTCATCCGAAGATTCAGAATATATGGCAATGAAGGTTGAAGATACAAACGGTTGCTATGTTGTTCCGGCTTTTACAGGACTTGGTGCACCTTATTGGGATCAATATGCCAGAGGTACTATTGTCGGTATTACCAGAGGTGTTAATAAATATCATATAATCAGGGCTACATTGGAGTCTATGGCTTATCAGGTGAGAGATGTACTTGATGTGATGGAGAAGGATTCGGGTATAGTTTTAAGTTTATTGAATGTGGACGGAGGTGCAAGTACCAATGACTTTTTGATGCAGACTCAAGCGGATTTTTGTAATGTGCGTGTGGAGCGACCGAAATGTGTGGAGACTACAGCGCTTGGTGTTGCATATCTGGCAGGACTTGCTGTCGGATTTTGGAATAGTATAGAGGATATAAAGGGTAGCAGGAGTATTGACAGAGTATTTACACCGAATCTTTGTGAAGAAGTCAGAAAAGAGAAGATAAGAATGTGGAAAAAGGCTGTGAAGTATGCCTTCGGATGGGAAAAGGAAGATTAGAAAAAAGGCATTGATTTTAAAACAGGTCAATGCCTTTAAATTTTATTGTTGCTTTGAGATAATCTTTTGCTGGAATTTTTTGCTGATTTCCATGATGTCTTTGATAAAGTCGATGGCACTGTCTGTATAGTCCTTATTTTTTACGATGGCTTTTACTTTTGATATTACGATATCCTCTCTGTTTTGATTTAGAATGGGAAGATTATTCTTTATTTTGTATTCTGCAATATCATTTACTACATTCATTCTCTCTTCAAAGAGCGCTATAAGTTCTTTGTCTATTTTATCAATTCTTTCACGCAGATTTTCTAATTCATTCATAAGTACTCCTTAATTTAAATAAAGCTTTAACTGAATATATTTTGACTTATTTGAGAATAAAAGTAAATATGAGATTTTAATATTCCACAGGATTTTTATTTGACAAAAAGGTAAAAATAAATATAATTAGATTATGGACTATAAAAAATTAAATTTTAAACAATTAGAAGCGAATGATATACCAAAGTATGCCAAGTTTTATGGACTTAGGCATAACAGAACTTGTGACAGTGTAGAGCTTGAGAGCTTTATATGGAAAGAATATTATAATGTAAGAGCGGCCATTGCAATGAGAGGTGATGAGGAAGTCGGGCTTTTATGGCTTATGGGGGATGAGGACAGACCTTTTTGTGCTATGCCGCTTTGTAAGGAAGAGGACCTTGAATATTGCTTCGGCTTAATGGTGGAGTATTTTAATGAAGTATTGAACTTGCCCTTAAAGATTCATCTAGCGGATGAGGAAGGAATAAAAGTATTGAATTTGCCGGAGGATAAGTTTATCGTAAGGCTTGAGGAGGATGCAAAGGACTATCTTTATGAGGGAGAGAAACTTAGAACTCTTTCAGGAAAGAAGCTTCATAAAAAGAAAAACCATTACAATAATTTTATAAAGAATTATGGTGACAGATATGAATATAGAGCTCTTGGTTGTAATCCTACAGACAGAGATGATGTGTTCAAGTTTTTGGATAAATGGAGAGAGCAAAAGGGAGAAGAGGTTGAACAGCATCTGGATCCTGAGGTAGAGGGAATACATGATATTTTGCTTAATTGTACCAGACTTAATATAAGAATGGGTGCGATATATATTGACGGCAAAATGGAGGCTTTTTCGATAGGCAGCTACAATCCATTAGAGGACATGGCTGTAATACATATTGAAAAGGCAAATCCTGAAATCACAGGCCTTTATCAGGCAATCAATAAGGAGTTTTTGGTAAATGAATTCCCTAATGTAAGTCTTGTAAATCGTGAGGACGATTTGGGACTTGAGGGACTCAGACATGCAAAGCAGAGTTATTATCCGGTGGATTATGCGAGAAAGTACTATGTTGAGCAAATAAGGTAATACTATGATAAAATATTTGAATCAAAAAGAAAAAATATTTACAAAGCCTCTGTATAAGGAGGCTTTTTTTGAAGATTCCTACAGCTTTGTAAATTATTATTATGAGGAAAAGCTTAAAGATAACAGAATTTTGGCAGATATAGAGGGTGAGAGTGTAAGGTCTATGATTATGCTGAACCCTTATAAAATATCGGTTTTTAATAAAATTTATAATTTGGATTATATAGTTGCTGTAGCTACCGGAAAGGAATTTAAACGACAGGGCTATATGAGAAGACTTTTAAATAAGGCACTTTGCGATATGAATGCAGAAAATGTTCCGTTTACATATCTGATACCTGCAAATAAGGACTATTATTTGCCTTTTGATTTTGCCTTTGTGGCGGATAAAAATGAGTATAATGCAAATTTTTCAGGGCTAAAAAAGCAGGTAATTAAAGAAGAGCCTGATAAAGAGCTTATTTTTAGGATTTTGGATTTTATAAATAACGAAGTTTCAAAGGATAATGATGTATATACTTATAGAGATGAAAACTATTTTATAAGGGATCTAAAGGAGATTGCTTCCGAGGACGGATTTATAAATATATACAGTGATGAAAATGATATAGTGGCGTATGAATCTTTTTGGGGCAAAAAGCTTGAGTTAAAGGAGAGAATAGTGTCATCAAAGCTTGGAAATAGGAAGTTCGGCAAGGAAAATATTATGGTCAGAATTACCGATATAGTAGAGCTTTTGTCAAATTTCAGAGCTAAGGAGCCTATAGATATCATTATAAAAATCAATGACAATATTATAGAGGCACAAAACGGATATTTTAGAATTGAGATGGATGAGAGACATTCAAGTGTTTCAAGGATTTCAGATATAGGGGATAGGGGTTTTGCAGAGTTTGATATAGCGGACTTTACCGGATGGATATTCGGATATGTAAGTGATACAAAATGCAGTCTTATAAACTTTTTGGATAAAAGTACTGCAAAAAAAACATTGGATTCTATAAATAAAATCAGTGGAATATTTATAAATGAACTTGTATAATAAGCGTTGATGCATAAAAGCTTGTAAGAGGAAATTATAAGTTTGCTTGTAATATATTTGAGCTTTATACTATATGCAGATAGAAAGAAGGGTGTAGAATGAAAAATCCATTACATTATCAATTATCTGAATATGATTGCGGGCCGACTTCAATGCTTAATGCACTGAGCTTTCTATTTGAAAGGGAAGATATTCCGCCGGAAGTTATCAGAAACATTATGCTTTACACACTTGATTGCTACAGTAATGAGGGACATCCCGGCAAGAGCGGAACTTCTCATATGGCAATGATGTTTCTTAGTAATTGGCTCAACAGATTCAGGGAGATAAGGCAGCTCAATGTCATATGTGAATATATTACAGGTGAACAGGTTTTTATCGGTGAAACAAGCCGTATAAATGATGCGCTCAACAGAGGCGGTGCGGTGGTAGTAAGACTTTTTTATGATGTACAGCATTATGCTCTGCTTACCGGTGCGGATGATAAGAATATTTATATGTTTGATCCTTACTATGAGGATGAGTTTACGGATGAGCACTGGTCACAGTTTATACCGGAAGGTGATGTGGAGCTGGTACTTGATCAACCGTTAAAATATAATCGTATCGTGCCTTTCGGATATTTTAACAGGGAGGATGACGTACTTTATGCCCTTGGAAAGTTTGAAAACCGTGAGGCGGTAATACTTTATAATCAGAAGACCGAGAAGACCCCGGAGAAGACGATAGAGTACTTTATATAGTTCAGGTTTTACATTGAGAAAAGAATATGAAAATGGTAAAATCATAACAGAAAGTGAATTTAGGGAGGCTTTAGAATATGTGCTATCTTGTTGCAAAGAAGGCTGACGGTATAGGAAGTATAGCGCTACAGACTTCTCATGGACAACATTTGGTTGATTTCAAAAAAAAGATAATAAAAGAGATAGGTGTTGAGAATATACAACTGGTTACTATAAGCAGACCGTCAGCTTATGGAGAATATGAGCCATATAGACTTGTTGATACAGAGCAGGAATTTGAAGAGAATTTAAAATTGCTTTAGCATATACAATGTGTGGAATACTTTTTTTATATTATATGGAATATACTTTTATATGGAATATACTTTCAGGCAGTTAATCTAATGATTAGCTGTCTTTTTAAATTCTTTAAAATCACTACCAAAGTCCGAAAAGATGTACAGCATGTCTGATATGATAATTACAGTAAATGTATTAACGGAGGTAATTATGTCCAGATTAGCTAATATTGTGGTGTATGAAGAGAACAAGAGGATTTTAAAGAACAACGGATTTTATAATGAAGGTAAGTTTATAAAACTGCCGCATGATTTGGAAAAACATAGGAATGTAGTGGTACTCTCACCTAATGTTATTAAAGATATTGTGGAGGATAAGGACAAGTTTTTTGCCGGGGAGTTTAAATACTCTTCAAAATGTGAAATCTCTGTTGTAAACGCAGACAGCTTTGAATATCTCTCAGATTTGGTAATGAATTTTGCCAATGCATATCATCCGGGAGGTGGCTATAAAAGTGGGGCTTGTGCACAGGAAGAGTGTCTATGCAGGCAGAGTACTTTGTACGAATCTATAAGTTCACCCAAGGCTTCTAAGATGTATAAGTTTAATTTTAAATTTGGAACGGCATTTGATTCCGATTATATGCTTCTGTCACCTGTGGTAGATGTATTTAGAAATATAGATTTGGAATTTATTCCTAAACCTTATACCACAGCTGTTATGACTATTCCTGCACCGAATCTGTTTGACAGGGCATATGGACAGTCACAAGAGGCCCTTGATAGTGTGATGAAGAAAAGGCTCAGACAGTATCTATACTGTGCGGCAAGATTCGGATATAGAACAATTACATTGGGAGCGTGGGGCTGTGGAGCATTCGGACATGATGCCCGCAATGTCGCAGGATATTTTAAAGAATTGATCGTTGAAGAAAAAATGTGGAAGCTGTTTGATAAAATTTTATTTGCTGTATATGGAAGAGGAAACAGCGAGTATAATTATAAAATGTTTAAAGAGGTATTGGGAGAAGGCGGTAAGGTTTATAATGAATAAAAACGCTTGCAATTGACGTACGTAAAAAAAGTACGTTATACTTTCTTTGTAAGGAGATAATATTATGACTGCAATTAGTATAACAAAGGCAAGAGCGAATCTTTACCAAACTGTTTCAGATGTTAATGAATATTCGCAGCCGATAATTATAACAAATAACAGAGGGAAAAATGCTGTATTAATATCTGAAGATGATTGGCTGGCAATTCAGGAAACACTATATCTAAATTCAATACCCGGAATGACAGAGAGTATTCTTGAATCAAGAGATGAAGATATTTCTGAATGTACATCCTATAACCCGAATGAGGAGTGGTAAATGTATTTGGTTAAATTCAGTAAAAAGGCTGATAAAGACAAAAATTACCGGGTTTTATTCAAGGCGTATAAATATTCAGCACAGATTAGTATATGAAGTTTATAGTGATGAGATTATCGAGAATGGTATAGCGTATGAAGGTGTGGTAAAAGTAGCACGCATGTGGACGCATTATGAGGGAATAAAATAAGAATTGAAAAATACAATCTTTGTGCTACAATAGTTCTTAGCAATATATGTTAAAGTTTTGACATAGTTTCAAAGCTTGACGGTTTTAATGGAGGTTTTGTTATGAAACGTTTAAGAATGATGCGTGCACCACTCAAGTATGTACAGGGAAAAGGAGCTTTGCTTCAGTTCCGCAAGGAAATGGAGTATATGGGAAAGAGATGGTTGTTTGTCTGTTCAAACAGTGGTTACAACAGCTGCCATGAAGATTTGGAAAAGAGCTTTGAAGGAGAAGATGATTATCGCAGATATGAAGTCTTCGGAGGTATGTCAAGTATCAGCGAGATAAAGAAAATGCAGGATATTGTTGAGACTGATAAGATTGACGTTGTTGTTGCGGTAGGCGGCGGTTCGGCAGTGGATGCGGCTAAGGCAACAGCATACTACATGGGTAAGAGAATAGTTATAATACCTACAGTTGCGGCTACAGATGCACCTTGTACAGGACTTTCCGTTATATATAATGATGACGGAAGCTTTAATAAATATTTATTCTATCCGCAAAACCCTGATGCGGTACTTGTAGACAGTGGTGTTATAGCTAATGCGCCTGTAAAGTTTTTGATTGCAGGAATGGGAGATGCTCTTGGAACATACTTTGAAGGAAGAGCTTCACTTCGTACAGAGTCACCAAGCTTGGAGAGCGGCGGTATTACAAGAGCAGGTATGGCGATTGCAAAGGCTTGCTATGATACCTTAAGAAAATACGGAAAAGCGGCTATAGCGGCCTGTGAGAATAATGTTGTTACTCCTGCTTTGGATGCAATTATAGAGGCTACGGTTTATCTTTCAGGTGTAGGAGCAGATAATGTAAACTGTGCGGCTCCTCACTCATTTTATAACGGAGTTACTTCACTTGGAGGACATGAGGCATATCATGGAAATTGTGTGGCATTCGGTACTTTGATACAGCTGACACTTGAGTGTGCGGATAAGGCCGAGTTTGAGGATATACAGAATTTCTGCCTTGAAGTAGGACTGCCTATTACAATTGCAGAGCTTGGAGATTTTACAGATGAGGATCTTCATACTATAGCAAAGAATGCCTGCGTAAAGGGAGAAACAATACATAACCTTGCCGGAGACGTAACACCTGATGAGTTGTATGCGGCTATAATAGCTACAGATGCTTTAGGTAAGGCAAGACTTGGCAAGTAATCATAATGATAAGTAATAGGGCTGTTGTCTAACGGATATATCTGTTTGGCAACGGCTTTTTTATTTGAAATAAAAGTCAAAATATAATGTATATGTGATAAAATCATAAGTAAATTGATATCAAGTTAGGTTCAAAAAGAAAGATTAAGAATACCGAGTGCTTGAGGATATGAGGAGTAAAATAGTAAGAGAATGAAAGATATTTTAAACAAACCCGAATATGATTTTATAAATACTAATGAGCATCTTGGAAAGCATGTGATTTTGCTTGGGCTTGCAGGGAGCTATGCATATGGGACAAATATAGAAGGTAGTGATATAGATATAAGAGGAATTGCTCTAAATAAAAAGTCCGATCTTATAGGACTTACGCAGTTTGAACAGTATGTGGATGATAATACGGATACTGTTATCTATGCATTCAATAAAATGGTGAATTTACTTTTGAGTTGCAATCCGAATACAATAGAGTTGCTTGGCCTTGCACCGGATAATTATCTATATCTTAATGATATCGGGAAAATGCTTCTTGATAATAAACGATTGTTTTTATCAAAAAGAGCTATTCAGTCATTTGGAGGGTATGCGGATGCGCAACTTAGAAGATTACAGAATGCACTTGCCAGAGACACATTTCCACAAAGTGAAAAAGAACAGCATATTTTTAATTCTGTAAAGAATGCAATGTACAGTTTCAACTCAAGTTATAAGAACTTTGAAAACGGAAGTCTGGAAATTTTTATAGATAAGTCGGTTAACCCTGAGCTTGAAACTGAGATATTTGTAAACGCAAAGCTAAATCACTATCCGCTAAGAGATTATGCGAGTATGTGGAATACAATGTCAAATGTTGTAAAAGACTATGATAAAATAGGCAAGAGAAATAAAAAGAAAGATGATCTTCATTTGAATAAGCACGCCATGCATCTTATCAGATTATTTATGATGGCCATTGATATACTGGAAAAGGGAGAAATCAATACATATAGAGAAAAAGAACATGATTTATTGATGGATATTCGTTTTGGAAAATATCAAACAGATGAGGGAACTTTTTCGGACAGCTTCTATGATATGATGAGAGAGTATGAAAGACGTTTGCATTATGTGGCTGAGCACACAGATCTTCCGGCTAAGCCGGATTTTAAAAGAGTTCAGGAACTTGTAATGACAATAAATGAAATGGTGATTCGAGATGAGATATGAGAATTTTGAAGGAAATATAGAAGAACTGGTTCTTATAAAGATCAGAGAAATAGAAGAAAAAGAGAATATAAAAGTGCTACACGCTATTGAATCGGGCAGCAGAGCCTGGGGATTTGCTTCGCCGGATAGCGACTATGATGTAAGATTTATATATGTAAGAAATAAAAACTTTTATTTATCACTTCGTGAGAACAAGGATTTTATTGATTGGGAATTAAATGAAGTGCTTGATATCAACGGTTGGGATATAAAAAAGGCATTAAAGCACTTTCATAAATCAAATGCTACATTATTTGAGTGGAGCAATTCTCCTATTGTGTATTACACTACGGATGAGTGGAAGGAGCTTTATGACAGAACGGCATGCAAATACTTTGCATGTAAATCGGCACTTTATCATTACTACGGTACGGCAAAAAAGAACTACTACGATTATCTATGTGATGATATGGTAAATTATAAAAAGTATTTTTACGTGCTGAGACCTATTCTTGCATGCAAATGGATTGAAGAAAAGAAATGCCCACCGCCGGTACTCTTTGATGAATTGGTTAATACCGTTCTTGAGGAAGATATGAAGGCTGCAGTAGAGGATTTACTTGCAAAGAAGGTGAAAATGTCTGAATCAGAAAAAGGCCCAAGGGTTGAAGTGATAAATAATGATATAGAAGAGAAGTTGGAGTATTATAAGTCGATTGTGGAAACAATGGAGGATGACAGGAACACCGACTGGGATGCGCTGGAAGAGGAGTTTAGATGGGTGCTGGAAAGATTTTGTCTGTAGAATAAAAAAACTGATAAGTTTGTTTTAACAATCCGGGGAAAATGCTTGTATCTACAAAGCAATTCTTAGTAGGCGGTGATTCAAGACCTCGTAATGAAATAATCATGAAGTTATTCAGATTACTTGGAGCGTCAGAACGACAGGGATTTGGAGGACCTTTGATCTATAAAGCAGCTATTCAAAACGATTTTAGAAGGCCTGAAATAGTTTCTGATATTGAACATACCGAGATTAAAGTTTGGAATATTGATCTTGCTGATTCATATCCTGAACTTGAGGCAGATGAGAAAAATATTCTTAGATATATTGCCAAGAATGGAAAGCCTGTTTCTGTCAATACAATTAAAGATATATTGTCGACAACAGAGTATAAAGTAAGAAAAGCTGTTCAGGTTCTAGAAGAGAAGAAGTTAATAATGAAAATTGGAAATGGTCCGTCTACTAAGTATAGAATTGGTATTGAGAGTGTTGAGTTTTTAACACAACTACAGATGGCTATGGATAATATAAAGAAACAAATGGCATAATCTATCTCGTGATTATCTTGCGAAAATGAGGAGATTTTCACAAGATAAAAAAATGTGCTTTTATTTAAGTATATAGTAGATTAAAAAAATCTCGTGATTATCTCTTGAATTAAAAAGATTTTTCAAAATATATAGTTAAGTAAGAGGCATATTAAAGGTATATATATTATTGATTCTAGTACGGCTGGAGGAAATATAGATATTGTTGAAGGAAGTGCATCTCTTGGACCGGGTGTATGAATTGTCGTTGGTATTAGTATAACATAAAAGAAGAATACTTGTATTTTGCAAAACAAATACAAATGTTATTGAAACAGTAATGTATTAACACTAGAATAGTCTGAACATATGAAAGTGAGGTGTGGAAAATAGCAAGTAACAAAAGTAATAAAATTTTTTTAACACAGGTGGTTGCAACAAATGGATTTCCGTTTGAAATAAAAAGACAGGCAGTATCAAATCCATATGCACCTATGACCGAGAAAGAGCTACTTACAAAACTGAAAAAATCCGGAGAACAGGAAAAGTTTAGAGATGCAGATGATGTGATTTCAGATATGAGGTCAAAATATGGATTATAAGATTGTTTTGATGCGGAATGCAGAGAATGATCCTGATAGTTTTATCTCATACCTCTTGTTTGAAAAGAAAAGTGAGCAGTCTGATGGAAAAGTTTTTTAATGAAAAAATATCATTAATGTTTAAATTAGTAGTGCTTAATATAGAAAAGAATGCCTGTGTAAAGGGTGAAACAATACATAACCATGTAGGAGACGTAACACCTGATTAGTTGTATGCGGTTATTATGTCTACAGATGCTTTAGGTAAGTTAAGACTTGGCAAGTAATCATAATGATAAGTAATAGGGCTGTTGTCTAACGGATATAATCTGTTTGGCAACGGCCTTTTATTTGAAACAAAAGCCAAAAATAGTGTATATATGATAAAATCAAAAGTAAATTGATATCAAGTCCGGTTCAAACAGAACGATTAATAATACCGGTTGCCTAAGGGTATGAGGAGTAAAAAGTAAGTGATGAAAGATAATAAAAAAGAAACCATAAAAAACTCGCTTGAAAGTTTTTGGAGAGATAAAAAGAATGGTGATGTATTATATATAGGTGATGATAAAGTACGCTTTATGTTAGGAGAGGTCGGGACTAATACTATTATATGTTTTGGAGTAAATCCAAGTACAGCTAATGATATAAAAGACGATCCTACAATTTCAAAAATAAGAAAAATTGCATCAGAAAATAATTGTGACGGTTGGATAATGTTAAATCTTTATCCACAAAGAGCGACTAATCCAAATGATATGCATTTAAAAGCAGACAGAGAGTTGATTTTGAAAAACTGTTATGTGATAAGAAGTGTTTTTAATGCTTATCCTAATGCTTTAACTTTAGCAGCATGGGGAAATGCAATAGAAAAGAGAAAATATCTAAAAGAATGTTTAAAGGAAATAGTAGCTGTTGATTCTGACAGAAAGTGGATGTGTCGTGGTAAACTGACAGTGAAAGGGAATCCAAGACATCAATTGTATGTAGCTAATAACACAGAGTTAAATTGCTTGCATTTTAATTCGGATGGTGAAAGTTTTATACGTTAGAAGAAAACAAGATAAAATTTCAGGGAGTAGTAGTCATGATTGATTATAAAGATATTTTAAATAAACCTTAATATGATTTTATAAGTAAAAATGAGTATCTTGGAAAGCGTTCAATGAAATGGGTTTTACAAAAGTGCCCTGTAATATTGACAAAATGAGGATGTGCGAATATAATCCCGTCTTTGACAGTTTTAAAAGTTAAAAAGCCCTTGAAACCCAGTGTTTTACTGGCTTTCAGGGCTTTTGTATTTCGTTTTGAAACTTAAAAAATAGTATTTTATTTTCCTTTACTTTGTTTTTGTA
>NZ_BTHK01000016.1:0-65663 GCF_033242365.1 Lachnoanaerobaculum sanguinis | reverse complement strand
TAAAAAACTGGTTGGTTTTAGTAACCTTGATGCCCTCTATTTAACCAAAGCTGAAGTCGACAATTTCTTTCAAAACTGCATGCTCTTGGATACCTAGAGTACTAGGTTTTGAGAGAAACGACGGAAGTCAGGTAACATATTTACACTCCATTAAAATACAAAACTGTTCTTATAATATCACTAAACAGTACTAATTGCAAGCCGGATTTTATTACTCAATCCTTACACTGCTGTCACTGTTGCTTTCTTTCTCAGTCTGTGATGACTCTTTGTTTCCTGTGACCTTTACCTTAGCACTGTTACTTACCCATATACTCGGCAAAATTTCATAAGAATATTTTACAGAGTAGTCACCTGTTTTACTTGTATCCACATTGGACTCAACCTTTATTTTACTTCTGTCAATCTCTGTAATCTCATCATCATTTTGAATCTTTGCGGTTACCAGATTGTCAAAGTTTTTCCACTCACTGCCAACTGTAATCTCAAGGTCTTTACAGTCAAGAATCTTTTGAAACTCTACATATACCTTTGAAAGCAAGTGATTATACTTATCCTTTTTACCAAGATGTAATTCAAGTCCTTCGTCGTATATATGCTTTTTTTCTCCGACTATAAAGCTGTATTTATTCTGTAATGAACCGTTTTTTATAAGGAGAGAATATCCTCTGTCATTTACAAGGCTCTGGAAATCCTTTGTATTGACACTGATATAGCTGTAATCATTTACAAACGCATCTTTCTTTTCATCTGTAGTAAACATTGAACAGAATGCCGCATTGGCTCCCGGAAGCTTTTCAATTATATCATTCGGCAATATATCATAGCTTTCCTCATCACGCCTTACTATACCTACTGTTTTTCCGTTTAAAAAATCCTCCGCCCTGTCACTTCCATGGCAGGTTGCTATGCTCATATTAAGTTCTTTCTTGATAGGATATCTGTAATCCAATTTGAAAGCAAAGATATTATTTGTATTAACTTCTTCAATAGTCTTCAAATCATCCACAAAATCATCTTTTTTTTCTATTACCATTCTTTGCTCTATGATTTCCATAGGTAAAATGCCTTCAAATTTTTGACCTGCGGCTAATTTCCCATCTATCTTTACAGAATTAACCTTATTAAAATCCACCTTTTTTCCGGACTTTCTTTCAGTCTCTGTGACAGTCTTTCCGTCAGTCTCATACTTTATATCAACGCCTGATAAATCTCCGGTAAAAATATCAAGACTTGAGTTTATAAGTCTAAGCTCAGACACACTGCCCTCTGTTTTAGAAGGCAGTTTTATATCAAAACTTATATCTCTTTCCACATCGGAACTGTTTTCAACATTTGCACTTAGACAGAGATTACTGTAAATATCCATATCCAGTATATCCGCAAAATTTTTCATAGTGCTTCTTCTATTGTCGTTCTCGCTTACGGAAATCAAAGACATAGCATTGGAACCATATTCGGTTTCTCCACTCAGATTATTAAGTACTCTAAGTCTGAATGATGTCTTAACTCCGTTATCATTGCTTTCATAATCCGGATTTATAGGATTTTTAAAGATAGCCTCTCTTCCTTCTCCATAAGCTCTGGTGTCATCTCCGATTAGCGCAGAAGTGAGCAATATAACTGAAAACACAAAAAGACAAAAGTACCTGATGAAAGCTTTACTTTTCTTTTTCCTTCCTCTACTTCTAACCATATCCATCTCTCACTTTTCTAAAACAAAGCACATATCTATCAAAGATTATCCCACAGCTTAATTTAAACTAGGATCTTATTTTGATATTCTTTTCCTCAAGCTTCTTTAATATCTTATCCATTACTTCATTTACATCAGTATCAAGAAGAGTTCTTTCTTTATTTCTGAATGTAAGTGAATAAGCCACAGATTTAAATCCTGCCTCTATCTGATCACCCTCGTAGATATCAAACAAATTAAAGGATTCAAGATTGCTTCCGCCGTTTTCTGAAATAATATCCTCTATTTCACCTACAAGAATATTTCTTGGAACTACTAAAGAAATATCCCTTGAAATCGCAGGGTATTTTGCTATTCCTGTATATTTGATATCAAAGTTTACAAAAGGAATTACATTCGGCAAATCAAGCACCGCAATATAGGTCTTCTCACCCAGCTTATAGTTATCACACACAATCGGATGCACTTCACCCAAATATCCGAGACGTACACCGTCAAGTACTATATCAGCCTTTCTTCCGGGGTGTAAGAACTCTTCCTTACAACTTGGATCATAGTGAAGCTTGCCGACAATTCCTATTGTATATAAAAATTCCTCTACCACACCCTTCATATCAAAGAAGTTTTCCTTACCGTAGAACCCAAGTACAAACTGCATTCTCTCGTCAGGCAATTCCTTTAAAGGAAGCTCCTTTGGAATATAGATATTTGCAAGTTCAAATAAATGCACATCCTTATTTCTTCTGTTGTAATTTGTTGAAAGGGAATTAAGTATACCGTTTACAGCCTGAGTTCTCATCATTCTGAAATCCTCACCTAAAGGATTTGTGATCTCTATTGCTTTTCTGTAATGGCTATCTTTTGATAATCCAAGCTTGTCAAAAACCTTTGCACTCTCAAATGAATAGTTCATAGCCTCTGAGAATCCCAAGAACTTTGCCACTTCTCTTGCAAGTTCTTCTATCTCAAGCTTCATGCTGATACCGCCTATAGTAGCACTTGATTTCGGCAATGTTGTAGGTATCTTATCGTATCCGAAAAATCTTGCAACTTCCTCAGCAAGGTCTGCCATGAAGTGAATATCCTGTCTAAATGTAGGAGCCACAATCTCGTCAGTCTCTTTATCGTATTTTAACTCAATTCTATCAAAGATTTCAAGCATATCTTCCTTTGATATGGAAGTTCCAAGTAATTTATTGATTCTTTCAGGCTCAAAAGCTACTCTTGACTCTACCGCCTTTACAGGATAGATATCAATTGTTCCGCCTACTACTTCTCCTGCCCTAAGTTCTTCCACCAAGGAACATGCTCTCATCATAGCATCATAAGTATTATTAGGATCAAGTCCCTTTTCAAACTTTCCTGATGAATCTGTACGAAGTCCTATTCTCTTTGATGAAAGTCTGATATTTGTACCGTCAAAAGTAGCACATTCAAATATCATTGTACTTACATCATCTGTAATCTTTGAGTTCTCACCACCCATGATTCCGGCAATAGCTACAGCTTTTTTAGCGTCATTTATCATTAAAATATTGCTGTCAAGCTTTCTTACCACTCCGTCAAGAGTTTCAAACTCATCTCCGTCCTTTGCTCTGTCTACAACTATTTTTTGTCCTTCAATAAGATTGTAATCAAAGGCATGCATAGGCTGACCGTACTCCGCCATAACATAGTTTGTAATATCGACTATATTATTTATCGGTCTGATTCCCACTGCACGAAGTCTCTCCTGCATCCAAGCCGGTGACGGTGCAAGCTTTATATTTTTAACAACTCTTGCAACATATCTCTTGCAAAGAGTCTCATCCTTTACTTCCACAGATAAATAATCATTTACATTCTCATTATTTCCTGTTGTTTTTACCTGCGGCATAACAAATTTTTTCTTGAATGTAGCCGCAGCCTCTCTTGCAATTCCTATTACTCCATAGCAGTCCACTCTGTTTGATGTAATTTCATACTCAAATACGGTATCTCTAAGTCCCAAAAGTTCTATAGCATCGCTACCGACTTTCGCATCCTTTGGCAAGATATATATTCCGTTTTCAGGTGCATCGGGGAAATAGTTCTTATCTTGACCAAGCTCGTCAATAGAGCACATCATACCGAATGACTCAACTCCACGAAGCTTACCCTTCTTTATTTTGATACCGTTTTCAGGCAACGGACTTCCGTCATGTCCGCCTGCAACTTTTCCGCCGTCCAAAACTACAGGCACCTTATCACCAACCGAAACATTAGGTGCTCCTGTAACTATCTGTATTTTTTCGTTTCCGACATCCACCTGACAAATGATAAGCTTGTCGGCATCAGGATGCTTTTCTATTGAAAGTATCTCACCAACTACTATTTTTTCAAGATTTTTATCCAGTTCTTTATAACCCTCTACCTTTGTTCCGGTAAGAGTCATTGCATCTGTATATTCACTTGGAGTCACATCCAAGTCAGGCACATAGGCCTTTATCCATGATAATGCTGTATCCATTCTTCACCTCTGTTATTTACTGTAAATATAATATTTTGTACAAGCTTTATTAGAATTGCTTTAAGAATCTGATATCATTCTCGTATAAAAGTCTCATATCATCGATTTCATACTTCAATAGAGCTATTCTCTCAAGTCCTATACCGAATGCAAAACCGTTATATTCATTCTTATCTACACCACACATATCAAATACATGAGGATGAACCATTCCGCAACCGAGGATCTCTATCCAGCCGCTGCCTTTACAGAATCTGCATCCGCTTCCATGACATTTAAAACATGTCACATCCATCTCGGCACTTGGCTCTGTGAATGGGAAGTGGTGAGGTCTGAACTTAACCTTTGTTTCTTCACCGAAAAGCTTTTTGGCGAATACTTCAAGTGTTCCCTTAAGATCGGCAAATGTAATATCCTTATCTACAATAAGTCCCTCTATCTGGTTAAAAGTAGGTGAATGAGTAGCATCCACTTCATCTGAACGATAAACTCTTCCGGGGCTTATCATCTTTATAGGAAGCTTTCCTGTTTCCATTGTTCTTGCCTGTACAGGTGATGTCTGTGTACGAAGCACTATATCCTTTGTAATATAGAATGTATCCTGTTCATCCTTTGCCGGGTGATCCTCAGGGATATTCAATTTTGTAAAGTTATATTCGTCAAACTCTATCTCAGGTCCTTCCACAACCTCATATCCCATGCTTGTAAAGATTTTTTCAACCTCATGTAATGCAATAATATTTGGGTGGCTGTGACCGAACTCTCTCTTGTTTGCAGGCAGTGTAACATCTATTGTCTCTGCCTTTAATCTGGCCTCAAGTGCAAGCTTTGCAAGCTCACTTCCGACATTATTTAATGTATTTTCAATAGCTTCTCTTGCTTCATTTACTACCTTACCGAATTCCGCTCTCTCTTCCGGAGCTACATTCTTCATATTTTTAAGAAGTGCGGTAAGCTCTCCCTTTTTACCAAGATATGCTACCTTAAGCTCATTTAATCTTTCTTTATTTTCTGCACTGTTTATCTTTTCTAAAGCTTCTTTTTGAAGTTTCTCTATTATGTCCAGCATTTTTTCTCCTTATTTAATGAATAGTCATGCCCCATATCAGTTTAAACTAATATGGGGCAAGGCAAAAGTCCTATCTATAGATAATATCATCTCTACCCGGTCCATTGCTTACCAACTTTACAGGTACTTCAAGTTCTTTTTCTATAAACTCAATATACTTCCTACAATTCTCAGGCAATTCCTCATACTTCTTTATACCTCTGATATCACAATTCCATCCCGGAAGATATTCATATACAGGTTTTGCAATCTTTAATTTATTTGTTGTAGGGAAGTCCTTGGTTATCTCACCATTTATATCATAGCCTACACATACAGGTATCTCTTTTAGATATCCCAGTACATCAAGTACTGTAAGTGCGACCTCTGTAGTACCCTGAATTCTTACACCGTATCTGGATGCTACAGCATCAAACCATCCCATTCTTCTGGGTCTTCCTGTGGTAGCACCGAACTCACCACCGTCTCCACCTCTTCTTCTAAGTTCATCTGCAGCAGCCTCATCCTCTATTTCACTGACGAATTCTCCCGCACCTACCGCTGATGAGTAGGCCTTAACCACTGTTGTAATTTCCTTTATCTCATATGGAGCAATACCTGCTCCTATAGCACCGTATGCAGCTAATGTGGAAGATGATGTAACCATAGGATAGATTCCGTGGTCAGGATCCTTTAGTGAGCCCAGCTGACCCTCAAGGAGAATATTCTTTCCTTCTTTTATAGCCTTGTAAAGATATGCACTCACATCACATACAAAAGGTTTAACCATATCTCTGTACTCATGAAGTGTATTCATAAGTTCTGTTTTATCAAGCTCAGGCATATTGTAAAGGTGCTTGAACATAACATTTTTTAATGTACAGATTTTTTCAACCTTTTCTTCCAATATTTCGTCGTCAAAAAGCTCACTTACCTGTATTCCGATTTTTGCAAACTTATCTGAATAAAAAGGAGCTATTCCGGACTTGGTAGAGCCATATGCCTTTCCGGCAAGTCTTGCCTCCTCATAGGTATCCTGTAAAATATGATATGGCATCAGAAGTTGTGCTCTGTCTGAAACCAAAATCTTAGGTCTCGGCACACCTTTTTCAACCAACTCATTTATCTCTTTAACAAGATATGGAATATTAAGTGCAACACCGTTTCCTATAATGCTTGTTGTATGATCATAAAATACTCCTGACGGCAACAGATGCAAAGCAAATTTACCGTAATTGTTTATAATTGTATGACCTGCATTGCTGCCACCCTGAAAACGAATAATAATATCCGCCTTAGCCGCAAGCATATCCGTGATTTTGCCCTTACCTTCGTCGCCCCAGTTGGCGCCTACAATAGCTCTTACCATTTAATTCTCCTTACACATTTATATCAGCCTTTAATCCCAGAATATCTTTATTTTCATCTAAGATAGGCTTGATAATTCTTTTTATAAAATCTTCCACCTGAACACTGCTTCTTCCGATATATTTTTCAGGCTTCATAGACTCTTTCAATTCTTCCTTTGAAAGATTGAACATAGGATCATTTGCAATCAAATCAAGCAGATTGTTTTCTTCTCCAAGTTCCTTTACATTTCTTCCGGCAATCATTGAAAGCTCTCTGATTCTTTCATGCAGCTCCTGTCTGTCTCCACCGGCTTTTACTGCATCCATCATTATATTCTCTGTAGCCATAAAAGGCAATTCTGACATCAAATGTTTTTCTATAACTTTTGGATATACTACCAATCCGTCCACCACATTCAAATATAAATCAAGTATACCGTCTATGCTTAAAAAGCCTTCAGGTATTGAAAGTCTCTTATTTGCGGAATCGTCAAGTGTCCTTTCAAACCACTGAGTGGATGCCACCATCATAGGATTCATAACATCACTCATTACATAATTTGCCAAGGATGCAATCCTCTCGCTTCGCATCGGATTTCTCTTATACGCCATAGCTGATGAACCTATCTGCGACTTTTCAAAAGGCTCTTCAATCTCTTTTAAATGCTGTAAAAGTCTGATATCATTTGAGAACTTATGTGCCGAAGCGGCAATACCTGCAAGCACATTTAATACCTTGATATCCACTTTTCTTGAGTATGTCTGCCCTGAAACAGGATAACACTCCTTAAATCCCATCTTATTTGCAATCATAGGATCTATTTTATTTATCTTCTCATCATCTCCGTCAAAAAGCTCCACAAAAGAGGCTTGAGTACCTGTAGTACCCTTACAGCCCAAAAGCTTCAAATTATCAAGAGTATAATTTACATCCTCGTAATCAAGCAAAAGCTCATTTATCCAAAGTGTAGCCCTCTTTCCTACCGTGGTAGGCTGTGCCGGTTGGAAATGAGTAAATGCCAAAGTAGGCAGATCCTTATATTTTAAAGCAAACTTTGAAAGCTCATTGATTACATTTACAAGCTTTTCTTTTACCAGCTCCAAGGCTTCCTTCATTATGATAATATCCGTATTATCGCCCACATAACAGCTGGTTGCCCCAAGATGGATAATTCCCTTTGCCTTTGGACATTGTACTCCGTAAGCGTATACATGACTCATTACATCATGTCTTACTTCCTTTTCCCTTTCCTTTGCCACATCAAAGTTTATATCATCCTGAAATTTCTTTAATTCTTCTATCTGTTCATCAGTAATATTCAGGCCGAGCTCTTTTTCCGTCTCTGCAAGAGCAATCCAAAGTTTTCTCCAGGTTTTAAACTTTTTGTCCTGCGAAAAAATATACTGCATCTTTGCACTTGCATATCTTTCTGAAAGCGGACTAATATATCTATCTTTCAAGCCTTCCTCCTATTGTATACCAAGTCTTTTAAATACTTCGGCGTAGGCATCTTCCACTCCGCCCAAATCTCTTCTGAATCTGTCCTTATCCAGTTTTTCATGGGTTTGTTTATCCCATAATCTGCAGGTATCAGGTGATATCTCATCAGCAAGGATAATATCTCCCTTATATCTGCCGAATTCTATTTTAAAATCTATCAGGTCTATTCCAAGACCGTCAAAATAATCAATCAGTGTTTCATTTACTTTGAAAGCGTATGAGGCAATCTTGTCAATCTCATCCTGAGTTGCAAGATCAAGCGCCAATGCATAATAACCGTTTATAAAAGGATCTCCAAGATCGTCATCTTTATAGGAGAATTCCAGAGTAGGAGTTTTTAGCTTGATTCCCTCTTCCATACCGAGCTTTTTGGCAAAGCTTCCTGCAGAGTAATTTCTCACTATTACCTCAAGCGGTACTATCTTTACAGCTTTTACAGCAGTCTCTCTGTCGTTAAGCTCTTCGATATAATGAGTAGGAACTCCCTTCTTTTCCAATAGTTTAAACAAATGATTTGTCATACGATTATTAATCGCACCTTTTCCCACTATTGTTCCTTTTTTCTCTCCGTTAAATGCTGTGGCATCATCTTTATAAGAAACTATGAGCACATCAGGGTCCGCAGTCTTAAATACTTTCTTGGCTTTTCCTTCATACAGTTGCTCCAACTTCTCCATTGTACACCTCCATTTGCTTTCAAAATCTACAATATCCCTCTGTCCACCGATAAAACAAAGCGGGCAGATACCACGGTTGTATTATATACCACTATAAAGGATGTGGCAATATATTAGAAAAAAAAGGATATCTCTATTCACCCGAGAGCAAATAGAAATATCCTCTAAAACGGAGTATGCTATTTTATTTTAAGGAATAATCCCGACTTAATAAGCACCGGTCTGAGTGCAGCATAAAGTATTACTATCAATACGGTACTTACTATTGCATTTATAAGAGTTGTACCTGCCGCCCATGTAGCCATGATCTTTGCGGCATCCGCCTGAACTCCCAAAATATATACCTTATACAAATATCCCACTATAGGATCGAATATAACATTAAATCCTAATCCACAGATTGAAGATATTGCAGTCCACTTCATAATGTATTTTGTATCATGATTTTCTGTAATATGAGCAATTTTATGTGCCACAAAGCCTGCGATAAGTCCGATGCAAAGCTTTAATATAAATGTTTTAGGTGCGGAAGTAATATATACCGGATCTAAAATATCGGCTATGGTCATTCCAAGGCTTCCCGCTATACCGCCATATACTCCTCCAAGCAATATCGCCGCAATAACACAAAAAGCGTTTCCGATATGTAATGCCGTCATATCGCCTGATATTGTAGGAATCGGTATCTTTAAATATGTGAAGCTCACATAACATAATGCCGCCATAAGTGCTGTTGCTACAAGTTTAAAAACCGTACTGTCTTTTGTTCTTTCCATGATCTTTCCTCCATCATTTTGGGCTGATATCAGTATATAAAAATAGTGGTATGATTAAAATATCCAGTTTAAATAGTTTTAATCATACCACTTATATTATTTGAATATATTTTTAATTTTTTTATTTTAATTATTATTCCAAATTCAGTTTGTATCTGAGTATGCGATAGCTTATTAAATAGGCAATTACAGCTATTATTATATTCTTTGTACTGATTAAAATCATTGTAATAACACTATATATACTTGGACTATGTATAAAAGGCCCGTATACAATTGCTTTTGTTATCACTTCTATTATTGCGTCAACAGCATTAAATACTCTGTTCATAACTATAAATATTATTACACTCATCAGGATTTTATTTGAATTAAACAGCTGCCCGATTGAAACTGCTAAAAATAAAAGCAATGTATTGAAAACTGTTTGTATAATTGCAAACAAACAGCCAAAGACTATTCCAAGTACAATTCCCATACCGGTTAACATTGTAAAATCACCCAGTACTGCACCTTTAAATCTTGCTATATAAAGCATCAAATCTCCAAATCCGTCTGTTACCAATATATATCCACCCAATATGATACTTGCTGATACAACAACCATCAGCGTTACAATTGTTTGTACTACTACCGCCGGTATTACCTTACCCAAAATAATCTCATGTTTCTTTAAAGGCAATGTATTTGTAAAATATCCTACACCTGAATACATGGTTTTATAAAACCTGACTCCTATATATATATTCATACCTATTCCTGTGACAATCAATATAACTACGTATAAAATAAAAGTTATATACGCCAAAAAAATCGATAATATACCTTCCGCCGAGTCATTAATTCCGAAAACCAACATCGGAACTATTACTACACAGAAAATTATTCCCGTAATAACCGCAAGTGCTATTGCTGTG
Source organism: Lachnoanaerobaculum sanguinis (assembly GCF_033242365.1). Classification (NCBI taxonomy): domain Bacteria; kingdom Bacillati; phylum Bacillota; class Clostridia; order Lachnospirales; family Lachnospiraceae; genus Lachnoanaerobaculum; species Lachnoanaerobaculum sanguinis. The sequence goes on along the minus strand of NZ_BTHK01000016.1, from coordinate 55,211 downwards.
AGTAAAAGTGCAGATTTCAATTGCTTAAATTCATATTTTATCAATTTACGAGACATTAAATACCTCCCTGAAATATTCATCTATAGAACAGCCTTTTTCATTTCTTATCTTTTCCGCCGCATCATATAGTACGATTTCTCCGTCTTTTATAAATACGACTTCATCAATTATCCTTTCCACCTCGGGAGTAAGAATTGTAGATATCAAAACAGTAGCATTCCTATTGTAGTTGCTTAAAATTATTTTCAATATATAATCCCTTGCATCATTGTCTACATCTAAGAAAGGTTCGTCCAAAACGTAGAGCTTTGCATTTCTACTCATAATAAGTATAGCTTGCAACTTTCTTCTGTTTTCTTTTGACAAAGCTTTTATCTTGAATTTATCCGGAATCTTTAAATCATTAAACATTTCGTAGGCTTTGTCTTTGGAGAAATCCTCATAAAAATCGGCATGCATAGATATTGTATCTTTTATAGTCATATTTTCCTCAAGAAAAATTTTATCCGGAAGATACGCAACATAGGATTTTGTTATTTCATTCGGTTCAACTCCGTCAATACTCACTACGCCCTCAGTCTGATTTAATACGCCTGTAATTATCTTTATTAAGGTAGTTCTGCCTCCACCCTTCGGACCGAACAGTCCGACAATTTTTCCGGCCGGTATATTCAGGTTTATATTATTCAGTGCCTGTTTAATTCCATATTTTTTACTGACAGCCTTTAAACTAAGTAAATCAAGCATTTTTATCATCCTCCATCTTCTGTATATTCTTAAGTATTTCCTCTTTTGAAAATCCCATATTAACCATATTTAAAAAATATTCCGTGGTATATTCTTTTGCCAGTTCTTCTTTGCTTTGCTTAATTATTTCTAAATTAGTTGTAACTTCACGGCCTGTATTTCTTATAGTGTCTACCAGTCCCTCTCTTTCAAGCTCCGCATACGCCCTTTGGACAGTATTGGGATTTACATTCAATACATTTGAAAGCTCTCTTACGCTCAAAAGCTTATCTCCACATCCTATCTCACCTGAAAATATCTGCATTCTTATATAATCAATAATCTGCAAATACACGGCTCTGTCGGATTTCACCTTCCATTCCATATACTCCCCTTCCGTTTATTGTACTGCCTCTTTAATACACTATAAGAATAACCAAATTTTTAATATTTGTAAATGAACTTTTTATTAATAATGATTTACATTAATTCTTTGGCCAAATTATCCTGCTCCTTTTTCCTTTTTAGTCCTATTTTTACAATGATATAGCTTAGAATGTAATATATTATTATCAATACGGTATTTTTTAATATTGATGCCGTTGTTCGTACATAGCATGTAATCTCACCTAGTCTAATATCCCTCAGCTCTTTCGGGTAACTGCGAATTACTCTCATAATCAAAGGTTCTGTAAACGACTCGGCAAAAAGCAAAAAACATATAGCCGGAAAAAGAATTAACGCAATCACACCACCTCTTTTTTTAAATAACTTTCCTATAGAAACACATAACCACAAAAGCAATGTAGTGGCAAAAATTGCGACAAGTTTGGCCATAAAAATCTCAAATGCAAGACTCCCCGTTCCGTAACTTCCATTATAAATATCCAAAAAAGCAATCTCTGAATAACCCACTATATCACCAAAAGAAATTCCATATCCATAGCCATATCTTATTGCATCGAGTCCACCCATTATTCTTTCTGTCGCTACAAGCAATGCAACTCTTATCAATATCTGAAATATTGCCATAGGAATAAATTTACTTAAAATAAGTTTATTTGCAGATACCACATTTGCAGAATACATATTTCTGTAAAAAATATCGCCTCCCAGTATATACAAACATAATGCTGCTAAAGGGTATAGAAACTGCAAAAACATATTAATAATACCGGTGATAAAATGCCATAGTACAATTGCTCCGGTGCTCTTTACTCCTATAATTAAAAATATAAGATGCGTAATAAAGCAAATGATTCCTGTAATTATAGCTATTGATAACAATGTATATTTTAACGGTCCCATTAATTGCTTAAATTCACTCTTTATCATCTCGGTAAACATAGTATTCTCCTGTAGGCATTTGCTCTCTGTATTTATTATACTATATCATATTAAAAAGTATAATAAAAAACAGACTTTCAAAATGAAAATCTGCTTTATATTATCTAATCTCTGCTCTCAACCACCAATAAGTCTCCGCTAAAAGCGGCTTCCAACTTATCATCTTTAATCTCATTACTTATATAAAGGCTTGGAGTAGCTATATTGTCAATTATTCTGTTTTTTATGGGATACTTAACTCCCTCAAGTTTCTCCATAAAGTTTTTTCCTTCAAGTGAAAAAAAGCTTATGTATTTTCCCCAAAGTTTCTCTCTTTCCAATGTGAAATGATTTGATATGACATATATTTTATTATATCTGTCATATATGGTTATATCCGCTCCAAGTTTTTTATACTTTTGTAGTATCAAAATATTGGCAAAAGCATGATCAAACCTCTTTCCGAGAGCCCCAAAAACTGCTATGTTTTTTATACCGTCTTTTACAGCCCTGTCAACAGCAAGTTCGCTGTCTGAAAAATCCTTTATAGGATCATGCTTTACTATCTCAACATTCAGGTTTTCATATTTTTTCAGCCTCTCCTCATCAGAGAGTGTATCAAAATCTCCGACCATTATATGGGGGGTTACATTTATTTTTTCAAGCTTTGTAATTGCAGCATCCACACTGATAATAACATCTTCTTTATTTTCGGCTATATAATTTTCCAATAATGATAAGTCAATATCTCCGCCGGTAACAATTATTGCATTCATTTACAATATCTATACCTCTCCAAGTGCATCATTTAAAGCTTTTATATTCTTTAAAATATCACCTTTAAACACTGAAGAACCTGCCACAAACTCATCGACTCCGGCATCTGAAAGAGCTTTTATATTATCTACACCTACTCCTCCGTCCACCTGTATCAACAGTTTAGGATTTTTCTTTTCTCTCATTTTTGAGAGTTCTCTTATCTTATCCAAACTGTAGGGAATAAATTTTTGACCCCCGAATCCCGGATTTACACTCATTATAAGTACCATATCTACTTCGGAAACGATATTTTCCAAGAGTGAAACAGGGGTTGCCGGATTTATGGATATACCGCTTCTAAGTCCCAGTGACTTTATTTGTGATATAGTTCTGTCTATATGCTTGCAAGCCTCAAAATGTATAGTTATACCGTCGGCTCCGCTATTATAAAAATCTTCAATATATCTCTCGGGATTTTCTACCATCATATGTACATCAAAGAAAAAATCCACGGACTTTCTTAACGAACTTATAACAGGCATTCCGAATGAAATACTCGGTACAAACATTCCGTCCATTACATCAAGATGTAATACTTCTATATTTCCTTCTTTTAAAAGCTTCATCTGTGATGATAAATCAAAGAAATCAGCTGCAAGTAATGATGGTGCAATATTCTTTTTCAATACTTTCTCCTTTCAGAAAGCTCTTCATACATTTTTTTATAGCTTTGATACCTTGATTCACCTATCAGGTTTTCTTCTAAAGCCTGCTTTACGGCACAATCCGGTTCGTTTATATGCATGCAGCCTGCAAATCTGCACTTACCCTCATATTCTTCAAACTCATGGAAGTGAAACCTGAGCTCCTCCTTATCAAATGCAGGTGACTCCACACTTGTAAATCCCGGAGTATCAAATACAAAGGTATCACTGTCAATCATAAAAAGTTCGGAATGTCTTGTAGTATGTCTTCCTCTTTCTATTTTTCTGCTGACGGTATTTGTATCCATATTTGCTTTCGGTGCAAGTATATTTGTTATAGAGGACTTTCCCACTCCCGATGCTCCGGCAAGTACACTTACCTCACCTTTAAGAGCCTCTTTTAAATCTTCAAGTCCGTTTTCTTCAAAGGTTGAAGCTATAATATTTTTAAATCCCGCATCAGTATATATTTTTGCATATTTTAAGGCTTTATCCATGTTAAGATCAGTCTTGTTCCAGCATATCTCCACCTTTATACCGGCATTTGACATATTTATCAGATATTTATCCAAATAGTAAAATGCAGGCGAAGGTGATTCCACCGCCAAAACAAGCACAACTTTATCTATATTGGCTACTGCAGGTCTTATCAGGGCATTTTTTCTTTTATGTATCTTTACAATATTCCCTTCAAAATCTTTTGTATCCGTGATTTCAAAGTCTACATTGTCACCTACCAAAGGCTTTACGCCTAATTTTCTGAAAATGCCCTTTGCCTTGCATTCAAAAATCTGGCCTTTTCTTTCTCCTTCATCAAGGATTATACAATAATAAAAACCTGCAATACCCTTTATTATCTTTGCAAAATAAATTTTGCTCATATCTTCTTTACTCAACTCTAAAGAACTCCACTGTATATGATTTCATTACCTCACCACTGTCTACATTTACGATTTCCACCTGTCCCTGGTCTACACCGTTGGCTCCTACAATTGTTCTGAATCTTACCGGAAGTATGGTGTCACCTGTAACGGTTCTTGCTTCCATCAATGTGGAATATACATCACTTCCGTTTACAGTCTGCTTAAGTCTTATCATGACCTTTACACTTGTAAATCCCGAACTCGGTCCTATAACATCCTGCAATGAGTAATTCGTATCTATTGATGCCACATATCTGTAGCTTGCGGCTGTGGTTGCAGGCGCAACCGTGGCCTTTGTAGTCTGTGCCTGCTCTGAACTCTCACTTTGTGATTCGCTTGACTCGTCCACACCTGTACTTACAGCATAGTCGATACTTGTACCGCTGTCCACACTTGAGCCTGCCGCTATCGACTGTCCGGCTATAATTCCTGCCGCTATACTTTGACTGTTTTGTTCAGCTCTTGTTCCAAGTACAAGTCCGTTGCTCTCAAGTAAAGCTTTTGCATCCGCTTCACTCATATTTATAATATTAGGCACAATAACCTTTGTCACCTTCTTGCCGCTACTGACAATCAGAGTAATTCTGTCACCGTTTTTAGGCTTTGTCGGGCTGTAGGATATTACCTTTCCCTTTTCAATAGTATCGGAATTCTCCTCTTTTGATTCTACTGAAAAACCGTTTTCCTTTAAAAGAGCCTCTGCCGCCTCCTTAGTCTTTCCTGCAATACCGAGCTTTGTTATATCCACCGTATCGGAGCCGAGACTTATTACGACACTTACCTTTGAATACTTTGAAACCACCTCATCGGCCTTAGGATCCTGTGAAATAACATTTCCCTTTTCTACAGTATCCGAATATTCACTTGATTTTACCTGCATCTGAAGATTGTTGTCTGAAAGCTTCTTGTCGGCCATCTTCTCTGAAAGTCCCACTACATCAGGCATTACAGTCTGTGTGGAGTCAAGCGTACTTTGAGAAGTATCACTCTTTTTACCTCCGAATACTCCGGTAAATCTTCCGACAAAGAATACTAAAAGTATAACTATGATTACAGCTACAATGACTCCGACAATGGACATGATTCTGTCCATCTTTTCATCTTCCTCATCATAATCATCGTCATCATTATCAACTTCATCATTGTCATATTCTTCATCTTCCATATCATCTATAGGCTCTACCTGATTTAAAACTGCAGTATCCTCAGACTTTATTACCTTTGTAGCTCCTGTAAGTGCATACGGCTCATCCGGATTTAGCAATACATTTTCCAAATCATCCAAAACTTCAGTGATATTTTGATATCTGTTTGCCGGATCCTTCTTTGTACACTTTAATATAACTCTTTCCAGATTTGCGGATATCTGATTATTATATATATGCGGAGGTGTTATAGCCTGCTCAAGATGTGCCAGAGCTATTGAAACAGTGGAATCTCCTGTAAAAGGGACTCTTCCTGTAAACATCTCATACATTGTGATACCCAAAGAATAGATATCACTCCTTGCATCGCATCTTCCGCCTCTGGCCTGTTCCGGCGAAATATAATGCACAGAACCTATAGCATTCGCATTTAATGTCTGCTCCGATACCGCTCTTGCTATACCGAAATCCGCAACCTTTATTTTGCTTTCATCCGTTATAAGTATATTTTGAGGCTTTATATCTCTATGCACTATATGCTGTGCATGGGCCGGCTTAAGAGCCTTTGCCACCTGTATGGCAATGCTTACACCCTCTGTAATATCCAGCTTACCCTTTATTTTTATATATTCTTTCAGAGTGATACCGTCTACAAGCTCCATAACTATAAAATGATACTTGCCCTCATCCACAACATCGTAGATATTAACAATATTCTCTCCTAAAAGTCCTGCAGCCGCCTGAGCTTCTCTTTTAAATTTTTCTACGAACTCGGCATCCGAGCAAAATTCTTCCTTTAAAACTTTTATTGCTACAGCTCTGCCAAGCTTTAAATCCTTGGCTCTGAATACATTTGACATGCCTCCCGAGCCTATTTTTTCTATAATTTCATATCTTCCTTGCAAAACAACTGATTCAAGATTCATAATACTACCCCTCATTTATATCTATAAGCAAAATTGATATATTGTCACTTCCGCCTGATAGATTTGCCTCCTCTACTAGTCTTTTTGCACTTGACTTTACACCGGCACTTGAAGATATTATATTGAAAATCTTCCTGTCATCCACCATATTTGTAAGTCCGTCCGAACACAATAATACATACTCATTTCCGACAAGATCCACCTCAAAGCTGTCTATCAATACCCTTTCTTCCGCACCTACAGCTCTGGTTATCTTACTCTTATTCTCTTTATATTCAGCACTCTCTCTTGTTATTTCACCTTTTGAAACAAGCATTTCCACAAGGGAATGATCCTTTGTTATCTGTGAAATACTGTTCTCATCAAGTACATAGCATCTGGAATCGCCTACATTGAATACATGCAAAGTATTATCTATAATGCTTGCCGCCACAACGGTTGTTCCCATTCCCGACAGATTGGGATTTTTACTCCCCTCCGCAAACAGATTTGCATTTGCATATTCTATGGCTCCTTGTATTGCCGTCACCGGCATTTTTATTGTATGTTCAATATATGTAAGCATATAGCCTATCAAAGACTTTGATGCATAGTCTCCGGCCTTTTCTCCTCCCATTCCGTCAGCCACAATATATAAATTCGGCAATACTCCTATCGGTGTATCACTTATATATACCGTATCCTGATTTATAAGTCTTTTTCTGCCTACATCGGTCAAAGCAACCGAATACATATTACACCTCCAATTTTTAAGAATTCGTTTCTGATTGAATAAATCTCCTTCTTAATTGTCCACAGGCACCGTCTATATCTCTACCCATCTCTCTTCTAACTGTTGCATTTACCCTATGTTTCTCCAAGAAATCCCTAAAAGCTTTTATCTTAAGCTTGTCGGACTGTTTAAAATCTCTCTCTTTTATAGGATTTACCGGAATCAGATTGATGTGAATATTTCTTCCGTTTACAAGTTTTACAAGATTCATCGCCTCTTTTATATTATCATTTACACCTGCCACAAGTGAATACTCATATGATACTCTTCTTCCGGTCTTTTTAAAATAATAATCACAGGCTGAAATAACATCCTTTAATGCATATTTATTCGCAACAGGCATTATAGTCTTTCTTATTTCATCATTCGGTGCATGTAGGGAAAGCGCCAAAGTAATACTCAGACCTTCATCTGCCAAAGCTCTTATTTTCGGTACAATACCGCAAGTTGATACGGTAATATTTCTCTGGCTTATATTAAGCCCCATTTCACTGCTTATAATTTTTACAAATTTCACTATATTATCGTAATTGTCCATAGGCTCTCCCGAACCCATTACAACAATATTTGATATTCTCTCTCCGAGAAGTTTTTGTATACTGTATATCTGATCAAGCATTTCCGAAGCCGAAAGATTTCGTACAAGTCCGTCAAGAGTGGAAGCACAAAACTTACATCCCATTCTGCATCCCACCTGAGATGATATACATACCGAGTTTCCATGCTCATATTTCATTCTTACACTCTCTATGATATTTCCATCCTCAAGTGCAAAAAGATATTTTTGTGTACCGTCAAGTTTTGACTTAAATACCTCTACAGCCTTAAGATTTGTCAGGCTTGTACTTTCCTTCAGCTTTTCTCTGAATGCCTTTGACAGGTTTGTACATTCATCAAAGGAGGATATAAGTGATTTATGCATCCACTCAAACAATTGCTTTGCCCTAAACTCAGGCTCATTCATCTCCTTTACAAATGTCTTTAATTCATCTAAATCCATTGACTTAATATCAGTCATTATCTCTCCTAAATACTGCAATAAAAAATCCGTCGCAGTTGTCTCTTCCGGGTAAAAGTTTCATGTACCCGTTTTTCAGTTCGCTCTCTTCAAGCATTTTTATCGTTTCTTTGTCCATTCTCTCAGTAAGATCCACAGCTTTAAAATCAGTGTGATTTTTCAGAAACAAAAGCATATTGTCTTCATTTTCCGCTTTATTCAGTGTACAAGTGGAAAATATCAACTCACCGCTTTTCTTAACATACCTGGACACATTATCAAGTATCTCTTTTTGCAGATCTGAAAGTGATTTTAAGTCTTCCTCTTCAAGTCGATACTTTATATCAGGCTTTTTCCCTATAATACCTATTCCGCTGCATGGTAAATCGGCCAAAATCAAATCGGCATCACAAAATCTCTCATCAAAAATTCTTGCATCCGCAACAACCGGAATAATATTTGAAAATCCCTGTACTTTTGCATTTTCTCTTATCAATTCAACCTTATTTTCACTTACATCACATGAATATATCTTTGAGCTTTTATCAAGCTTATCTGCCAGTAAAAATGACTTTCCTCCCGGTGCGGCACATACATCCACACATTTTTTAATATCTCGGGCTCCAAGTACCTTTGATATCATAGATGATGATGTATCTGTGATATAGCATTTTCCGGACCTTATAACCTCAATATCATCCACTCTGTCAAATCCTGTAATATATAATATATCCGGATTAAGCCCGGATCTTTTGGCCTTAATATTCTTAGCTTCCAGCTCTTTTATTACATCTTCAACACTTGATTTTGAAGTATTTACTCTTACCGACAAATGCCCGTTCTTAAGAAAGTATTCCAAAGTTTCATTGAAATACTTACCGGTATTATCTCTTACTATATTTAAAATGAGTTCAGGCATTGAGTACCTGATACTTAAATCGTCAAATTTCAGTTCTTCTTTTTCACTGCTTATTTTTCTGAGTATTCCGTTTACAAAGCCTGTAAGTCCCTGCAATCTTCTCATCTTAACAAGATTGACCGCCTCATTTATTACCGCTCTGTCAGGAACTCTGTCCATATAAAGCATTTGATATACAGACATTCTCAGTATCTCTCTGATTACAGGTTTTACACGCTTTCCGTTGTTGTATTTTTTTATAATATCATCCAGCTGCAGTCTGTACTCAACCACTCCATGGACCACTTTTGAAAAAAATCCTCTGTCAGCCTTTGATAAGTATGAATATTTTTCAAGAGCCATATCAATCACCTTATGACTGTACTCTTTTTCTACATCTATCAATAACAGAGCTTCCAAAGCTAAAGCCCTTATATTTGTTTTTTCCATTATCAGTTCCTTCTTCTGCTTCTACCGCTGAATAAAAGCATAAGTCTAAGCATTTGCAATACTCCTGCAGCCGCTGCCGCAACATATGTCATAGCCGCCGCAAAAAGCACCTTTCTTGCACTCTTATCTTCCTTATCAAGCAGAATTTCGTTGTTTTCAAGCTCTATTAAAGCCCTTCTTGAAGCATCAAACTCTACCGGCAGAGTAATAATCTGGAAGATTACTGCAAGTAAAAACATCGCTATACCTATCTGAATAAGTATATTTGATATATTTCCATATCCAAGTATAAAGCCTATACATATAAGAGGCCATGAAAGTCTGCTTCCAAAGTTTGCCACCGGTACAAATGCACTTCTTAAGTTTAAAGGTACATATCCGACATTATCCTGTATTGCATGTCCGCATTCATGTGCCGCAACTGCAATTGCCGCTACGGATGTCGATCCGTAAATCGCTTCGCTTAAACTTACAGTCTTATCTCTCGGATCATAGTGATCTGTAAGTCTGCCTGAAACAGGTCTTACGGAAACATCGTATATTCCGTTTGCTCTTAAGATTCTCTCGGCAACTTCTCTTCCTGTAAGTCTTGACTGTGATGCCACTCTTTCATATTTTGCAAATGTTGCCTTCATTCTCCATGAGGCAATAAGTGTTATTAGCATACCTATAATCACAAAAATATAGGTTATATCAAATCCGTAATACATAAGCTCCTCCTCTTATATCAGGTCTATTATCCCGGCTTATATCCCTGTTCTATTTCTCTTCCCATCAGGAAGTCCTTTGCAGACATCCTTTTTTTACCTTCAAGCTGCAAAGATAAAACTTCCAGGATACTTTGATTACATATTATAAAAATCCTGCTGTTAAAGCTATATATTTTGCCGTAATTTTCACTTAAGTTTATATTTGGTAATTCAGATATATTCTCTGCCACCTCGGCTTCCCATATCTTAAGCACCTTGCCCTGATACCTTGTATATGCACTTGGCCACGGATTCATTCCTCTTATCAATCTCTCTATCTCAACTGCACTTTTATTAAAGTCTATCTCACCCATGCTCTTTGAGATCATCTTTGCATATTCGGTAGTCGCCTCTCCTTGAGGTGTAGGCACAATGCTGTCAAAATTTGCTATAGTATCCACTATAGCCTCGCCGCCAAGTACCGCCAGTTTGTCAAACAGTGAACCTCCGGTCTCTTTTTTGTCTATCTTTATTTCATATTGTTTTAAAATATCACCTGTATCCAGACCTTCATCCATCAACATGGTTGTAATACCTGTTTTTTCTTTTCCGTCTACAATTGACCACTGTATAGGAGCGGCGCCTCTGTATTCAGGCAAGAGTGAGGCATGAATATTTATACATCCAAATTTCGGTATATCAAGAACAGCCTTCGGTAAAATCTTTCCATACGCCACCACCACAAAAAAATCTGCATTCTCAGACTTAAGTCTATCAATAAGTGCTTCATCCTTCATCTTTGAAGGTGTAAGCACCGGTATATTAAGACTTAATGCCAGTTCCTTTACAGGCGTAGGGCTTAATTCTCCTCTGTTTCTTTTCTTATCTTCTCTTGTAAGTACAAGGCTTACCTCATGTCCTGCCTTTACAAGTGCTTTAAGCGGTTCAACCGAAAAGTCCGGCGTTCCCATAAAAACTATTTTCATTCTTCATCTTCCTCATCTTCGTACATTCTTTCAAGCTCTTCATTGTCTATAAGTTCGCCTTCTACAAGGTCCACATACAACTCACCCTCAAGATGTCCGCATTCATGACATATAGCTCTTGCAAGTAATCCTTCTCCTTCAAGAGTATATTCATTCATATCTATATCGAATGCTTTTACCACAACATGGTTAGGTCTTTTAACCACTCCGCTCTTTCCCGGAACACTGAGACACCCCTCATATCCTACCTGCTCACCGTCCTGTTCAAGTATAACGGGATTTATAAGTACATGTACATTTTCAGGCTCTGTCTCTATTACGACTATACGCTTTAAAACTCCTATCTGAGGTGCCGCAAGGCCTACACCGTTAGCCTCTCTCATAGTGTCTATCATATCATCTATCAAAACTTTCGTTCTGTCATTTACTTCTTTTACTTCTTTACATTTTTTGTTTAACACGCTGTCGCCCATTACTCGTATTGCTCTTATTGCCATTATCTATCTCCTTAATTAAAGTCATATATCGCACCGACATTTCTGTAAGTGCCAAGACTTTCTTCTATCTTTTTTTGTATATCTAAAAGTATATCATAATTAGCATTTTTTATGTATACCAGTTTTCTGTAATAGTCCTTGACCTTGCTTACGCTTGGATCTGTAGGTCCTATTATCATTGATTTTTTAAATGCGGCTTCCGACTTTATAACTTTTACAGTCTCACTTGCACATTTATTTAACTCTTCTTCCTTGATACTGCTAAACATTACCGTAAGCATATGACAGGCAGGCGGGTATCCTCCAAGACTTCTGTAAGCTATCTCATTGTCAAAATATCTTTTATAATCCTGTGCCGCTGCCGCCACAATTGCATAGTTTTCAGGCTTGTAAGTCTGTATAACGGCCTCTCCGTCCTTTGCTCTTCCCGCTCTGCCTGCAGCCTGTGTCAAAAGTTCAAATGTCCTTTGTGCACTTGTATAATTACTTACATAAAGCGAGGTATCCGCGGCCATTATTCCGACCAAGGTTACATTTGAAAAGTCATGACCTTTTACTATCATCTGAGTGCCTATCAAAATATCCGCATCACCGTTTGCAAAATCTCTTATCATATCATTGGCGCTGTTCTTTTTTGAAACACTGTCGGTATCCATTCTGAGTACCTTTGCATTCGGGAATTCCGCCCTTGTCATCGCTTCAAGCTTCTGAGTTCCGGTACCGAAATTTGCAATATACTTTGAACCGCAGCTTGGACAGTTTTTTGGCAGGTCTATTGAATATCCGCAGTAATGACATACAAGTTTGTTATTATTGTGCAATGTCATGGTAACATCACAGTGCTTACATTTTATAGCTTCACCGCAAGATCTGCATGATACAAAGCTTGAATAGCCTCTTCTGTTCATAAACAGCATAATCTGCTCATGCTTTTTTAATCTGTCCTCTATAAGAGTTCTAAGTTTTTCACTGAAAATACTTCTGTTTCCTCGCTTCAGCTCATCCCTCATATCAACGATGCTTAGCTTCGGCAAAGATGTATTCTTAGCTCTCACTTTTAATTCCAAAAGCTTTATCTCTTTTTCCATTGCCCTGTTATATGTCTCCGGTGTTGGAGTCGCCGATGCCAAAACCAGGGATGCATCGGTAATTTCCGAAAGCTTTTGTGCCACATCCCTTACATTGAATGTAGGTACATTCTCATTTTTATAGGCTGAATCATGCTCCTCATCTATTACTATAAGTCCCAGATTTTTTACCGGTGCAAATATTGCAGACCTTGGTCCTATTATTACATCCGCATCATCGTTTTTTATTCTTTCAAACTGATAGAATTTTTCATTCTTTGAAAGTTTGGAATTTATAATTGCAACTCTGTCGCCGAAATGCTCCGCCATCCTAAGCACTGTCTGATATGTCAATGATATCTCCGGTATAAGAACTATTGCCTTATATCCTTTTGATATTACATACTTTATCATATTTATAAAAACCAAAGTCTTTCCGCTACCGGTAATACCGTGTAAAAGATAGGTATTCCTGCTGCAAATTTCAAAGTCTGATTTAAAAGTATTTACAGCATCTTCCTGCTCGACATTTAAAGTATACTCCTTGGGCTTTATTACTTCATTAAAGTCCTCTATTCCCAGAGAACGAAGTATGGGCAAGAGTGGATTTACATTTCTTTTCTTTGAACCTATTACAATATAGCCTTCCTCCGCCATTTTCTTTAATGTAGTGGAATTTACTTTAAGCTCTTTAGTTATAAAGCTTTGTGACAGGCTTGTTTTTGTTTTCAGTTCTTTTAAAACTCTTGCCTGTGCTGTTTTTCTTGACTTTATAAGTTCTTCTGTTTTTTTATCAAGAGCCTCTGCATCAATATTTAAGAAAATCTCATTGCTGACTCTTTCCTCCGCCTCCGACTTTACAGGCATTACCGTTGCTATTGCCTTATCAAAGCTTACACCATATCTGTGTTTTATCCATATGGCAAGGCTTAAGAGATTTTCATCAGTACTAAGTTCTCTTTCAGGTATTGAAAGTATGGGTTTTAATTTTGAAGTATCTACATTTGTACTCTCTCTTATATCAATTACATAGCCTTTTTTTACTGTTTTTCCGAATTCAATCAAAACAGGACAGCCCGGAATTATATTATCCCTCAAGTTTTCAGGGATAATATATGTAAATGGTCTGTCCACATTTGTATTTGCTATTATTATATCAGCGAATAAATCTTTCATAATTTTTTATTTTATCTACGACATCAAAAAGTCTCATACTGTTTGAACCCTTTAAAAGACATACATCTCCTGCATCGAGATATCCGGAAATAAATTTCTCCAAACTCTCATTATCTTCAAAGCTCTTTGTATAAATATCTTTATTGATACCTTTTATAATTTCCTTTGCCAATTCTCCAACGGTAAATACAGCATCAAGCTTCACATTCTCATTGATAAAATCACCGATTTCTCTGTGAAGTATTCTCTCATCTGTACCCAGTTCCTTCATATCCGCCAATATTGCAATTTTTCTTTGTGCATTAAAATCTTTAAGTATTGAAATAGAGGCTTTCATGGAATCAGGTGAGGCATTATAGGTATCATCTATAACTGTCAGCTCTTTTAATTTTATCAGCTCCTGTCTGTGAGAAAATCCCCTAAACTCCTCCAAATGTTTTGCCGCAGATTCTACCGAAAGATTGTAGTGATCAGCTACTGCAATTGCCGCCAAAGCATTTGAAATCTGATGCTCACCGAAAACATTCAAATGCACTCTTACCTTCTTTTCTCCAATATGAGCTGTGAACTCAGGCATTGCATTATTAAACACTATATCGGTTGCATAGTAATCACAGGATGTATTTCCTTTTGCACTGAAATACTTATATTCTATACCCTTTTCTTTAGGCGGATCAGAAAGCATATCATTATCGGCATTTAAAAATACCACACTGCCGTTCTTCATCCCGTCCATAATATGGAACTTCTCGGCTCTTATATTTTCTCTTGTATGCAAATTTTCAATATGTGCCGTACCTATATTGGTGACAAGAGCGCAGTCGCAGTTTACTATTTTTGCAATTCTTTCCATCTCGCCGAACTGACTCATTCCAAGCTCTATTACGCCTATCTCTTCGTCATTTATTCTGCTTAAGGTAATCGGAACACCCACCTGTGAATTGAAGTTATTAGGTGTCTTAAAGACTTTCAAATCAGAAAGGGCAAGTGCCACCATTTCTCTTGTTGTAGTCTTACCTACGCTTCCTGTAATACCGACCAAAGGCAATGTAAGCTTGCTTCTGATATACTTTCCAAGCTTTTGAAGTGCCTCTGTCGTATCATTTACAAGTACTATATTGAAATCGTCTTTAAGAAAAATATCTTTTTCTGAACTTATTGCCACTCTGCAGCCCATGTCGTATACAGACTCCAAAAATTTATGGGCATCATTTTTCTCTCCGACTAACGGAACAAAAAGACTGTCTTTATCAGCCTGTCTTGAGTCGATGACTATATTTGAAAATACTGCATTTTCATTTCCCGAGATAATTTCTCCGCCTGTGGCAAATGCAAGCTCCTTTATTGTTGTATCATTCATCTTTTTATCTTCTCCAAGCACTCATCCACCACTTCTCTGTCTAAGAAATGAGTTCTGACTCCGTTTATTTCCTGATAGTCCTCATGTCCTTTTCCGATTATTGCGATAAGATCTCCCTGCTTTGCATTCTCTATAGAATAATAAATTGCCTCTCTTCTGTCAGGAATTGTAATATATTCACCGCCTGTAGGCTTTAGTTTTGATATTATATCTGCGATTATATCCTCTGTTTTTTCATATCTGGAATTATCGGCAGTCACTATTGAAAAATCGGCCAGTTTTCCGCAGATTTCTCCCATTGAATATCTTCTGTCCTTTGATCTGTTTCCGCCGGAACCGAATACTATTACAAGTCTCTTAGGATTATAATGTCTCAAAGTATGTATAAGGCTTTCGGTACTGATTGCATTATGTGCATAGTCAATTACCACATTGAATTCATGTGAAGTATATGCTACTTCCATTCTTCCGTTCACTTTTGTATTCTTTAGTGCCGTCTTTAAATCATCAGCTTTTACTCCAAGTATAATGGCTGCAGCAAGCGCAGATATTGCATTATATACATTAAATTCTCCCGGAATTCCGATGTAAATATCCGAAACTGTTTCAGCTACATTATATTTTTCTCTGACCTTATTTGAACAGCTTATAGCTATCTTTGTGCCTAAGAAATCCTTGTTTGATATATATTCAATATTTTTTGCTTCAAAATCTCCGCCTTTTCCGAATGTATACTTTTCGGCGGATGTAGACTGTTTTAAAACAAAATCCGAATGTTCGTCTTCTATATTTACAATTGTTTTATCACATTGTGTAAAGAAAAGTGATTTATACATCAAATATTCATCAAAATCTTTATGTTCATCAGGTCCTATATGATCATGTGATATATTTGTAAATATTCCGGTGTCAAAGCGGATACCTTCCGTTCTCTTCATCTTTACTGCCTGTGAAGAAACTTCCATCACAACATATTCACAGCCTGCATCCAGGCACTCTTTAAATGTCTTATGCAACTCATATGACTCAGGCGTGGTATTCAATGTAGGTCTGTGCATATCTCCTATGGTTATTCCGTTTGTACCTATAAGTCCTACCTTGGCATTTTGCTCAAGAAGGTTTTTTAACATATGAGATGAAGTTGTCTTTCCCTTTGTACCGGTAATACCTATAATCTTCATTTTTTCAGCCGGATGTGAAAAAAAAGCGGCAGAAAGTCTTGCAAGTGCCACTCTGGTATCTGCTACCTTTATAACACATACATCATCTCTTTTTATATCTCTTTCCACCACTATCGCCTTTGCACCTTGCTTAACTATCTCATCGATTACATCATGAGTATCAAATCTCGCACCTTTTATACATACAAAGATACAATCCTTTACTGTTTTCTTTGTATTAAATACCAAATCGGAAAAATCGTCATGTAATTCTCCCGATATTATCTCCATATCAAGTCCCTTGGCATTTTCAATCAGTTTCATCTTTTCTCCCTTTTACAGATGTTTACTTTAAGGTCTTTTAGAACAATCCTACTATATTTCCGTTATCATCCACATCTACCGCTTCTGCAGCAGGGACCTTCGGAAGTCCCGGCATGGTCATAATATTTCCTGTTATTGCAACCACAAAACCTGCTCCGGCATTCACATATACTTCTCTTACATTTATCTCAAAGTCCTCAGGTCTTCCAAGTTTCTTAGGGTCATCTGAAAGTGAATACTGATTCTTTGCCACACATATCGGCAATTTATCAAAGCCAAGTGCTTTTGCCCTATCAAGAGCCTTCTTTGCTGCAGGTGAATACACTACATTCTTTGCTCCGTATATTTTTGTTGCAATAGTATAAAGCTTATCTTCAAGACTCATATCATCAGGGTAAAGCAAAGTAAACTCGCTCTTTTTGTTTTCAAGTGTATAAAGAATCTTTTGGGCCAACTCTACTCCGCCCTTTCCGCCTTCTTCCCATACCTTTGAAACGGCAAACTCGCAATTTCTGCTTTCACAAAACTCTCTTATAAAGTCAACTTCAGCCTTTGTATCACTGACAAAATTATTTAAAGTAACCACTACAGGAACTCCGAAAAGTTTTATATTTTCAATATGCTTTTCAAGATTTACTATACCCTTTTTTAAGGCTTCAAGATTTTCATTTGATAAATCTTCCTTTGCCACTCCGCCGTTATATTTAAGCGCTCTTACAGTAGCTACTATTACCACACAATCGGGAGCAATTCCCGCCTTTCTGCATTTTATATCAAAGAACTTCTCCGCTCCGAGGTCCGCGCCGAATCCCGCCTCTGTAAGTGCTATATCGGCCATTCCCATTGCAATCTTTGTAGCTCTTAGTGAATTACATCCATGTGCTATATTTGCAAAAGGTCCGCCGTGAACAAGTGCAAGTGAATGATTAAGAGTCTGTACGATATTCGGTTTTATTGCATCTTTTAAAAGCGCCGCCATAGCTCCCACAGCTTTTAAATCTTTGGCAAATACAGGCTCTCCTTTAAAATTATATGCCACTATAATATTTGAAAGTCTTTCCTTCAAATCAGCCATATCCTTTGACAAACATAATATTGCCATTATCTCAGATGCCACCGAGATTACAAAATGATCTTCTCTTACAACTCCGTCGGTCTTATTTCCCAGACCTACAACTATATTTCTAAGTACTCTATCATTCATATCTATGCATCTTTTATGAATGATTGCTCCTGTATCTATTCCAAGTGCATTTCCCTGCTGAATATGATTGTCCAACATAGCAGCCAGAAGATTGTTTGCGGATGTTATGGCATGAAAATCTCCTGTAAAATGAAGATTTAACTCATCCATAGGTACCACCTGCGCATATCCGCCTCCGGCAGCTCCGCCTTTTACACCGAAACATGGTCCGAGAGAAGGCTCTCTAAGCGCTATTACAGCACTCTTTCCCATCTCTTTAAATGCCTGTCCAAGACCTACAAGAGTTGTAGTCTTACCCTCTCCTGCAGGAGTAGGATTTATTGCCGTTACAAGTACAAGCTTACCTCTTTTTTTATCTTCATGAGCTTTTAAAAACTCTTCGCTAAGCTTTGCCTTGTACTTTCCGTACATTTCCAAGTCATCGGCATCTATCCCGTATTCTTTTGCCACTTCGGCAATATTTTTCATTTCTATACTTCTTGCAATCTCGATATCGCTACGCATATATCCTCCTAAAGATAAGTTCCCGGATATTTATAAAATATCCAAGAACTCGTCCATATTCATCAATATTTCTCTTTTCTTTGTTCCGGCTTCACCACCTACAACCCCCGCACTTGCAAGCTGATCCATTATTCTTGCGGCTCTGTTAAAGCCTATTTTAAAGTTTCTTTGAAGATTACCTATAGAAGATTTGTCCTTTTCTATTATATATCTTCCTGCAGCCTCAAACAGCTCATCTCTTTCAGAAATATCACTTCCGGCACTTGACGCATTCTGTGTCTCTTCAATCTGTTTGATTGTATTCTCATCATATGCCGCCTGCATTCCTTGATTTTTAAGGAAATCAACCACTGCAGACACCTCTTCATCGGATACAAATGCACCCTGTACTCTCATAGGTGTTGACGAACCGTATGGTGCAAACAGCATATCACCCTTTCCAAGAAGCTTTTCTGCACCGTTACTGTCAAGTATGGTTCTGGAGTCTGTACCTGAAGATACGGCAAAGGCAATTCTTGAAGGTATATTGGCCTTTATTATACCTGTAATGACATTTACGCTTGGTCTTTGTGTAGCTATAACAAGGTGAATTCCGCATGCTCTCGCAAGCTGTGCAAGTCTTACTATTGCATCTTCAACCTCATTGTTTGCAACCATCATAAGATCTGCCAACTCGTCTATAATTATAACTATCTTCGGCAATTTCTCAGGCAAGCCTTCAATATTGCCTCTTCTTCTCGCCTCTTCTATTCTCTTATTATATGCTGTAAGATCCCTTACACCTGTAGCCGCAAACTTCTTATATCTCTCGCCCATCTCGGCAACGGCCCAGTTGAGTGCCGAAGCCGCCTTCTTAGGCTCCGTTACAACAGGTATCAAAAGATGAGGTATGCCGTTGTATACCGAAAGCTCTACAACCTTAGGGTCCACCATGATAAGTTTTACATCTTCAGGTGAATATTTGTATATAATACTCATTATCAAAGTATTGATACATACCGATTTTCCTGAGCCGGTAGCACCTGCAATAAGTACATGAGGCATCTTTGCAATATCCGAAACTATTACTTTACCTGAAATGTCCTTACCTACCGCAAATCCGATACTTTCATTTCCGTTTTTAAAAGCTCTGCTCTCAAAAAGATCTCTTAAGAATACCGTCTGCTTTTGCTTATTCGGTACCTCTATACCTATGGCGGATTTGCCCGGTATAGGTGCCTCAATTCTTATATCACTTGCCGCCAATGCAAGTTTAATATCATTTGCAAGTGAGAGTACTTTAGATACCTTTACGCCCTGTTCAGGTTTTAACTCATAAAGTGTTACAGACGGTCCTACACTTATATCTTCCACCGTTACATTTACATCAAAGCTTGCCAATGTCTCCTGCAATGTAATTGCGGTATTTCTGTATTCACTGTCCGATATTGCCTCTCCCACTTCAGTATTCTTGTTTAACAGAAATGTACCCGGATATGTATAAGGTCTTTGAACTTTCTTTGCAATTTCATTTCTTATCTTTCCCTGTGGTGAATTGGCTCTTTGCTCCTCCATCTTCTTTTGCAATGCTGAAGTATCCGAAACTATAACCTTTCCGCCTGCAGTTACCAAGGTTCTCTCACCGTCATTACTTATCAGAGTGTTTTCGTTCCTATTCTCGGTGCGAATCTCTTCCTTTTTTACATATTCATTATTTACAGGCTCATTTTGCCCTGCCTTGTTATATGTGTAAGCATCATTATAAGAATTATCGCTGTGTAATCCGCTTATAGGCTCATCATATACATCGTCATAAGCTTTTATAAACTCAATACTGCTTTCAGAGTTTTCCGCTTTTCCGTCTCCACCGGATAAACTGTTTGCATCATCAATATATCTGAAGTCTTCATGTGTATCGTCATCTGTGATTCTGATAGTTGACACTGGCTGCTCATAGATATCTATTTCATCTTTTCTTGCCAGTATCTCATTGGCTCTTCTCAATGTCTCTTCATCAATATCATTTTCAAACTTTGACTCTTCTTTTCCTCTGTTTATATTACCATAGAAGGTATCAGGTCTTTTATTTACAATAATTGAAGACTGTGTATTTGATTTTCTCGGCTCATAACTTGCCTCGTATTTACTGTGAAATGCAATATCGTTTGAAGAATTTGCATCCGAAGCGTTTTTTTCAAAGTTTTCATCATTCTTAGCATCAAAGATCCCGCCTATAGGCTCATGCATTTCTGCATTTGCAGTTGGAAGATCCACTACATGCTTCTTTTTCTTCTTTGAAAAATCTATAGCACCGAGATTAATATTCCCCTTATTCGGACGGTAATTATATCCTAAAAGTTCTTCAATATATCCTTCGCTCTTATTTTCAAGGTCAAGTTCTTCAAACTCCTCCTCATACTCGGGATCTTCTTCATATTCGAATTCTTCAACAGCCTGCTGTTCTCTTCTTTGCTTTCTTTGCTCCATTACCCTTGCCATATCTGTCTTAGCTCTTGATATGGTCATCTGTCCCCCGGTTTTTACTATGGAAACAAATGATTTTCCGGTTAATATTACGATTGATATTATAAGTACGGCAATAAAGAAGATAATAGCACCGATTTTTCCAAGTACGGATGATATAAGAAGTCCTAATCCTCCACCGATAAATCCGCCATACCATCCTTCAGTGTAAAATCTCATAAGTCCGAATTCTTTAAGATTTGGTATTCCGAAAAGTGATATAAGTGCATCAACAGCAAGCACGGCCATCAAAACACCCGCAAATTTAATTTTTGCAAGACTTGATCCGATATTTGACAGTAAAAATGCTCCACCTACAAATACAAACATAGGCACTGCAAATCCCAGTATTCCGAATATTCCTAACTGAAATATTCTAAGATATTTCCCCACTACTCCCATAAGCCCGAAATGACTTAAAAAAAGTACCAATGATATACAAACCAGTGCAATCATCAGAATTTCCGAATTAAGGAAATCCAACTGCTCATTATTATCTATTTTTTTCTTAGCCCTGCTGCGGCTACTTGTTTTACCTGTTTTTTTTGTTGTTTGTTTTCGACCTGCCACTTCAATTCTCCACTTCCATAAAGTCTACTCTTAAGTATACATAATATGGAAATCATTTGCAATATTTTGCATTATTTATCTTCTATTACTATACCTATATCCATATTTACAAGTTCACCTATATGTTTTGAAGCTTCATTTGTAATAAGACCTTTCTTTAAAAAGCCTATACTTACCGTAATATCCGAATTCACACATATATCAGCCTCCCCCGTATCACCGTTCATTCCGGAGTTTATATCGGCACTTACCACACTTGCATTTGAATCATTTATTGCTTTTATAAGGGAATATACCGGTTCTTTTACCTCACCGCTAAAACCTGTACCGTATATACAGTCAAGAATATAATCATATGAATTAAATTTTTCAAGCAAAGCGGCATAGTCCATACTTTCATCCAAAACAGTGTACTTTATACCGTTTTGCTTACAAATATCGAAATAATACTGCCCGTCCTCTGAGAACTTATCCTTTATCAAGAGTATCTCCACATCTATTTCTTCCGTATTCAACAAATCCGCAACCACATATCCGTCACCTGCATTATTTCCGCTTCCGGCAACAACAAGTACCTTATCACCTATATTCCAGTCTCCTACATAAAATATTGCTTCACCTGCTCTGTACATAAGTTCTTTGCTGTCTACAAAATTTGCAATTGTATAGCTGTCGGCATCTCTCATCTTTTTTACAGACAGCACTTTTTTTTGCTCAAAAGAATCAAAGAATTTTTTTACCAGTTTTCTGTAATCTCTCTCCTTTATTTCCATTCCCTTGGCACCCATAAGTTCAAACTCCACACCCATTTCCACAACTCTTGTGTCAAGTGTTTCAAAACCGTTTTTTCTGTAAAAATCCAGTCTTTTCTTTCTCTGTTTAAAATTATCGCTTTCTTCTTCAACCGGTTCTATCGCCAGCGAAAGCCTCGGATGCATCTTCTTGTACTCACGCAATATTTTACTTCCGTATCCGCTCTGCCTCAATGAATTCTCAATAGCAAAATAGAAAATATATGAAAGCTCATCCCCCACCAATGTATGTATAAACCCGAGCCATTTATCATCATCATAAATTGACAAAAACTCCACACCTCTGTCATTGCCGACCAACACCATGATATAAAAAGGTATTCTCTCTTCAAAAGGGAAGGCATCAAAGTAAAGTTGTTTTATTTCTTCCAAGTTTTTTGTATTCTCATCTATTATCTCAAATCTGATCATTATTCTCCTATCCGAAAACATGGCTTTTATTCGCTACCATATCTTTTCTTTATTGCTCCACGTACCGACATAATGAGTCGTAAATGTTTCATTTAAGAATTTTAATTCAATCTTTCGAAACTATTTTTCTTTTTTTTAGATATAAAATGCTATTTTGTTTGACATTTTTGATAAATAGGTATAAAATCGTTTCTTGTTAAACTTAAGGCTGATTACTCAGTCTATTTTGGGAGGTATTTAAAATGTTAAAATTAAAATTATTTTCAATCGCTGCAATAGCTATGCTTGCTTTTACTGCTTGTGGTTCAAGCTCACAAAAAGCTGATGCTTCATCTGCTGTAGAGTCAGCTGCAAACGAAGTTTCTTCAGCTATGGAATCAGCAGCTTCAGAGGCTTCTTCAGGTGTTGAGGCAGGTAAGGCTGATGCTTCTTCAGCTATCGAGTCTGCAAACAGCGAGGCTTCTTCAGCTTTAGAGTCAGGTTTGTCAGAAGCTGCTTCAGCTTTGGAGTCTGCAGGTGTTGATGTTTCAAGCATTAATGACGCTGCAAACGAGATGGCTTCAAGCCTTGCTAATGATGCTGCAAATATTGCTTCATCTGCTGCAGAAGCTGCTACAAAGGGTAACTGATATAAGAATAAATCGAGTAAAAAAGTCAGGCTGCATTATGCAGCCGGCTTTTTTTATTTCTTCGATTTTAATGTGGCTGCACTTATTGCTTCTATCACTCCTGCTCTGAAGCTGTAATCTTCAAGCGCTTTTACACCTTCTATTGTAGTACCTGCAGGTGAGCAAACCAGATCCTTTAATACCGCCGGATGGATGCCTGTCTCAAGCAATTGTGTCGCACTTCCAAGTACCGTTTTTGCAGCCATCTTTATTGCCACATCTCTTTTTAAACCGTGAAGTACACCTGCATCGGCCAATGCCTCTATAAACATTGCAACATATGCCGGACCTCCACCTGAAAGACCTGTAACAACAGGGAAAAGTCTCTCTTCTACCCATTCCACAAGTCCTATTGCCGAAAACATGTCTTCAACAGTTTTCTTTTCCTCATCAAGTGCATTGCTGTCACTGTCAAGAGCAAATACTCCTTCTCCAACTATTGCAGGAGTATTCGGCATTATTCTAAGTACTCTTTTATCACTTCCAATCCACGACTTTATAGTGCCACTCTCAAGCCCAGCCACTATTGATATAATCAATTTATCTTTCAGATTTTTTGCGATTTTTTCAAAAAGTGCTTTTGCATGTATCGGCTTTACGGCTACAAGTACAGCATCCGAATTTTTTACAAGATCCAACTCGTCATTGTATACATTAAACCCGTCTTCTTTTGCTTTTCCCATTGTCTTTTTATATGTATCAAAAGCACCTATATCTTTTATGTCCAACGCCTTTTTGGTAACAAAACCTTTGGCAATGGCTGAACCCATATTTCCAAAACCTATTACACCTATTTTCATTGTATCTCCTATTCCAATATCTTATCTTTAAACTTGGATACCTCTTCCAAATACTTTTTGCCAAGTTCACTTATTGCTATATCTTTTCTCATAATATAGCCTATAGTCATCTTCTCATCAGAATCAAGCTTTACGGCCATGTACTCGTCACCGTTTAACTCTTCACATATTATACCTGAGCAAAGTGTATATCCGTTTAAGCCTACCATAAGATTAAGCAATGTCGCTCTGTCATTTGCCTTTATAAGTTTATGGTATTCATAGGTTGAAAGTACCTCTTCAGCAAAGTAAAAAGAGTTGTACTCTCCCTGTTCAAAAGAAAGGCATGGATAATCCATAAGTTCTTCCATTTTTATCTTACTCTTATTTGCCAAAGGATGATTCCTGTACAAATAAACATAAATACTGCACTCCATAAGCGGGGCAAAGACAAGATTTGATTCATTAAAAAGTTTTGTCAGAATATTTTTATTAAAATCATTCAAATAAAGTATTCCTATCTCACTTTTAAATGTCTTTACATCATTGATAACATCAAATGTCTTCGTCTCATGTACAGCAAATTCATATTCATCCATACCGAATTGCTTTACCAGATTTACAAAAGCACTTACTGCAAAAGTATAGTGCTGCATTGATACACTGAATTTCTTTTTTAGCTTCGGACTTGAAATATATTTTGCCTCTATCAAATCAAACTGCTCAACTACCTGCCTTGCATATCCTACAAATTCACTGCCTTCCGGTGTAAGAAATATGCCTCTGTTATTCCTTGAAAAAAGTTTTATTCCTATTTCAGATTCCAATTCTGCAATTGCCGATGAAAGGCTTGGCTGCGTAATAAACAGATTTCCTGCGGCCTTATTTATTGAGCCGGCATTTGCCACTTCTATAGCATATTTTAATTGAGTTAAAGTCATACTATGCCTTCAATTCTTTACTTTCCAAAGTATTCTTTATAATTTCGCTTACCTTCTTTGCAAGTGATTTATGTGAGTCTGCAGTTAAATGCATAAAGTCGATATCATTCATAGTGACACATGAAGCCGAATCAAAAAATCCCACTCCAAGCTCCTTTGCTATAAGTTCATACTCTTTTGCAATTTCGTAGGACTTATCGGAGCATATACCCATATTTTTGCCTACATCTGAAAGTTCACATTCTTTTAATATCGGTCCCGGTGCAATTACAAGTATATTCGGCTTATCCCTCCAAACTTCCGCCTCCAGTGCCTTTTTTACAAGCCTTCTCATTCCAAGAGCAATATTTGCGGCAGTCAAAGAAAATCTTTGCTTACAGTCATTTGTTCCAAGCATAATAACAAGCATATCAATAGGTGAATGAGTCTGTAAGCATGGCAAAAGATATGTAAGTCCTGAAAGCCCCTCATTAAAAGGATCGTCAAGGCATGTGGTTCTTCCGCAAAGCCCCTCTTCCAATATTCTATATTCATTGCCAAGAAGCTTAGCCGCTACCATAGGCCATCTGATTTCTTCATTAAATCTGCCCCCTGTAGCAGCATCATATCCCCAGGTATTTGAATCTCCAAAAATAACAACTCTCTTTTTCATATTTCTTCCTATCTGTTATCATAGTTTTCTTCTATTATACTAAAACTTCACAGTCTTTTTCAATACAGGTAATTTATCAAAATGAGCTGTACAAAACTTTGTACAGCTCGATTGTATTTAATATATTTATTTCTTTTTCTTTTTATAATAAAGATATCCTGAAATTATTACGGCGACAGCCCCTATAAAGGAAAGTATAATAATATATTTATTTATACTCTCAGTCCTGATCAGAACAATTTCTCCCTGTGGACTGTCTACTTTAAAGCTCAGATAAGACCCGACTTTGGTTGTATCTGCTTTTATAATACCGTTTTCAGTCTTTATTCCTACGGCATTTGCCTTACCGTCCTCATTTAAAACTCTAAGCTCAATACCCTCATTAATATATTTTCCTTCAGGTATTATGCTGTATTTATATGCCTTAATCACATCTTTATCTGTTTCAGGTACGGCGGTCTCTTCAACTTGAATACTTGTCCCTTCATAGAATAATGCACTTGCAAGTAAAACAGGCTTACCGTTTACATTTGTATCTGCCGAAATATTTTTATTCCATCTTTCCTCAACCAAATGTATATTTATATTTCTCTTTATATTGTTTAATTCCTTATTTTCCCAGTATGTATTATACCCTTCAACCTCCGGAGCCTTCGGAATATCGGCACCGCTGACATATGAATTATAGGCTACATTTACAGTCTTTATAATATCATCTCCCACAAAGTAATTTACTCTTAGCGTTTTAAATCCCTCAGGAGTATTATTATCCTGTAAAAGTTCCTCATATGAGACAATACCTGCTTCGGAGTTTAAAGTTATATCATTTATCGCTCCGACGCCTTCATCAACATATCTGTTCGCACTTACATAGGAGTCTTTTAAAACATCTCCGGCAATACTTCCAAATCTTCCGGAGTTGGTACTTACTACAGTACTCATTGCGGTATTCCCTGTCAAATCTCCTGCAATTCCTGCAATTCCTCCTATATAATCTGTTCCTTTTACATCTCCAAGCATATAAGAATCTTTAATAAGATTTTTGCTGTAACCTGCAATTCCTCCTATATAAGATCCGTTTTGTGAACTGACATCGGCAAAGTTTTTGTTTGCAATGACTGCCCCATAGTCGGCTTTTGCCACTATGCCTCCTGCGTAGTCATTTTTTACATTTATTTCACCTTCATTTGTATTTGACCGGATCAGTGCATATACATTATTTGAAAAATTAAGAGACGTCTCTCCTCTTTTATCAACATCATCTTTAATGTCTGTTTCCGTGATAATGCTGTCCTCCGGATCTATGCCTACTCTACCTACAATTCCGGCTGTATTTATATCACCGTTTATAATTGCCCTGTTTGCAGAGTTTTCCAGTCTGCCGTATACATATTCCTTAGGCGGGTTCACAGATACGTCAAAATAAATTTTTCCGTCATCAATTTTCTCTTTTAGTCTGTCCCCTCCGTTTTGAATAGTTCCTCTTATATTGTCAATTTCATTCCTTACTCCGTCAACACTGCCCTTTATATCCTGTCTGCTGCTTCTTAAGTCTTGTCTTGCTTTATTTATCTCAGCTTCAAGCTCATCTTTTTTTCCGCTTACAGTGTCATAGGAATTATCAAGATTCTGTCTTAAGTCACTTTTCTCATCATCCAGATAGTCAAGTAACTCATTTGATTTTGAGTACAAATCGTCAATCTCATGAGTAATTGCCTGAAAGTCGTCTGCAATATTGTCGGCACTTTCTTTTTTATCTTCAATATCACTTTTCATTCTTTTAGATATCTCATTGATATTTTTTATAGCTGCAATAAGATTTTGAAGTTTGGTGTTTCTGTCGTTGATGATATCCTTATAGCTTTCTCCATGCCTTAAATCTCCAACATTATCTCCTATATCTGAAATATCGGAGTTTATATTACCGGTTATACTCTTTATATCATTATTTTTTTCTTTCAATCCGGCATCAAATTTATCAGCTTCTTCACTGTGGAAATTTTTTCTTTCATTTATACTCTCTTCAAGCTCATTTTTTTTGGAATCAATGCCGTCTACATTATTCTCCAATATGGTTGCATTTTTATCCACCTCGGCCTCAAAAGCATCCAATAACTTTGAGAGAGTTTCAGTCTGTCTTTCAAGACTGTCTATAGTATCCCCTTCATATGAAATCTCTATATAAGGCTTTAATAATCCGGCTATACCTCCTATATCCTTCCTGCCGTAAACTGAGGCTTCATTTATACAATTATTTAAAGCTCCAGTCTGTAAGCCGACTATACCTCCGACTTTATATCCTATATGAGAATATCCTACCTTTTCACTGTTGGTACAATCTCTTATAATTCCGCTTGATACTCCTGCAATTCCGCCTATCATCTCCTGCTTTACATCATCTGTAACGGTATTTAAAGCGTTAATACCCGGTACACTTTTCATTTTATCATCATCAGGAAGTACACTCTCATTATCACCTGCAATTCTTCCAAGGTTTTGTGAACCTACAATACTTCCCTTATTATATCCGCAGATACCTCCGACTATTTTTGTACCTGTTACGGCAGCATGATTTTTTGAGTTGATTATAAATCCGCTTTCATCATTTACACCGGCTATACCTCCTACTCTTTTATAAGCCGTTACATATCCGGCAAAACTCACATTCTCTATAACGCCTTTATTGGTTCCTACAACTCCTCCTACAACCGTCTTACCTCCGTCAGGGCTTATATTTCCTTCCACATGAAGATTCTTAATGCTTCCCTTTGTACCGAGTACACTTATAAGACCTGCACCTGTACTTTTTTCACTTACATTAAGTCCCTTTATTGTATATCCGCTGCCGTCAAGAGTTCCGGAGAATATTGAAACAGGCTTAAAATCCTTATCGGACAGATCAATGTCATTTGTTAAAACATAGGTCTTATTTAATGTAAAATTCTCAACAGTAGAACCTTTTGAAAGACTTATGAGTTCATCGGCACTGCTTATATTTATAACATCCTGTGTATTTTGCACAGAGTTAATATCGACATTTGCAGTCGCATATACCGGTAAAACATTTCCGAATATTAAACTAAGACTCAGTAATAATGATATTTTCTTCTTCATCTTCTCTTTTATTCTCCTCCTCATTTATTTTTCTTGAAAACGATGTCTTGTCAATAATGAAATCAAAAGTATAAAGCAATACAGGCAACACCACCATTACCATTATCATCGAAATAACAACTCCCTTTCCAAGAGTTTTTCCAAGAGATGCAATGGTCGGATTTGATGTGATATTTCCTATTACAAATCCTGAAGCCGCCATAATACTTCCCGATGTGACTATTGTAGGGAAGGCCTCATTTAAAGTTCTTGATATTACATTCTTTCTGTCTGAAATCTCTTCTCTTAGAGCCAGATATCTGCTTGTGATAACAATTGCATAATCAATTGTCGCTCCCATCTGTATTGAACTTACTATCAAATAACTTAAGAAGAACATATTCTCACCCGTCAGATACGGCAAACTGAAGTTTATCCATATACTTCCCTGTATGGTAAGTACCAATATAAAAGGCAATGCCGCATTTTGGAATGTAAAAAGCAATATAACGCCAACCAAAAGTGCCGTTACAATACTGATCCTTAAATTGTCACCTCCAAATGATTTGCTGATATCATAATCACTTGAACTGTCGCCGACAACATATGCTTCATCATAATATTTTTTTGCTATTTCTCGCACATTATCTATATTGCTAAAGGTATCTTCACCTTCAAGAGGCTTATCCCATATAAGTAAAATTCTTGAATACTTTTCACTTTCCAGCTGTTTTCTTGCATCTGTTATACTCTTATGTATATCTTCTATATCGCTGATAGTATCCTCATCTATATCAAGACCGCCCTCTTCAATTTGGTTATATAAAAAGTCCACCATATTTATTATAGGTATTTTATAGCTGTCAATGCTCTTCATAAACGCACCATACTGCTCATTCTTTAATGCATAGAATCTGTATGCGGCCTTTACAAGATCCACATCAACATCTGCAACCTCTGCAAGTTCCCTCGGATTTAGACTGTCTGTAAGTACATATTCGCCGTTATTACCTACTTCAATATTTGCAAGACCTGTAACTCTCTTTACACCTTGAATATTTGAAACTTCTTTAAGCAGTGCGGCCTCCCGTAAGTAGTCCTCCTTCGGAATTACTATCGCCATTATATTGCTTCTTCCAAACTGCTCCTCAATCTTTTCTTTCGCCTCAAGATATTCGGTCTTCTTATCAGACTCTATGGAATTTACATCAAATATATATCCGGTTTTGTTTGAGAGTATAACTCCACCGACTGTAATAACTATAAATAAAGGAAGTATTACTCTTTTCAACTTTAAAATTCCGCTTCCAAATACTTCTATATTGGGTACAAAATTTTTATGCATTGATTTTTCAATCTGTTTTTCAAACATCATTATCAGTGCAGGCATAAATGCAAATACTGCAAGCATACTGAATATAATTGACTTAAGCAAAACTCTTCCAAGGTCCATACCTATCTGAAACTGCATTGTCATCAGTGCCACCATACCTGCCATAGTGGTAAGAGAGCTTGATGATATCTCGGGTATAGCCTTTGCAAGTGCTTTTATAAGAGCATGCTTAGGCTTATACTCACTTCTTTCCTCCATAAATCTGTGAAAAAGTATTATTGCATAGTCAATAGCAAGTGCCAACTGCAATACCACACCTACAGCCTTTGTCACAAACGAGATTCTTCCGAATATAAAATTTGTACCTATATTCAGTACTATCGCTATGCCGAATGTAAGCATGAAAATCAGTATTTCCATATATGTTTGTGAGGTGAACAATAACACTGCAATTATTATGATTATTACCAGGACAAATATAACCTTCATATCCTTGTTCAAATCTTTGGCATCATCCTTATCAATAGTTGTATATACAACATTGTCATAAGCTGAAACTAAATCTCTGACCTTGACTATTGCGTCCTGAACCAATTTTGAACTTTCAACATCGTCAAAGCTGATGGTATAAAGAGCTGAAAAATTCTTATAATAATCTTCAATATTCTTATTTTCATAATCCTTATCGGACTTATCATAAAAATCTACTTTTGAAACTCCCTTAATATCCGCAATTTCTTTTGATACTTCAAGAGCTTTTTCGTAATCAACATTGTAAATCATAACTTTTGCCGTTCCGAAAGTTGTAAAGTTATTATCCATAATATCAAGTCCCTGCTTAGTTTCGGAGGTCTGCGGTAAATAGTCTGATAATTTATCACTTACCTTTACCCATGATGAACTGAACACTCCGAATACTGCGGCAAGAATAAAAAATACCAGAAAAGCTTTTCTTTTATTCACTATAAATGAAGCAATCTTTTCAAACATCTTTCTCTCTCCTATTCTTTATACTTATGTATATTTTTAGACATGTGACTATTATTTTGGTATTATAGTACATTTAAGAGCTTTTTTCAACATCTGTTTATTATTTTTTAAGCAAATCTTTTTTAAATAAAAAAGTTGGGATCCATATTGAATCCCAACAAAAATTATTCCTTATTTATTTTTTCTTTTTATTTGTATAATATGTGTCATCCATAGGTAATTTCGGTCTTAATTTGCCGTCTCTCTTATAGTATGCATTCTGTACTGCCGGTGCGGTAGGAATTGTTGCAATCTCACCGATACCCTTTGAACCGTATGCCACTCCAAGGAGCTCTTCCTTCTCCACATATATCGCCTCAATCTCAGGTATATCTGTAGCTCTCATAAGACCAAGTGTTCCATACTTTGACTTGACCATACAATCTTGAAGCTTAAAGTCCTCTGTAAGTGCATATCCGAGTGACATAAGCACTCCACCCTCTATCTGACCCTGTATTGAAATAGGGTTTACCACCTTTCCTGAGTCATGAGCGGCATAAACCTTTTTAACCTTACCGTCATCATCAAGTACAACAAGATGTGTAGCGAATCCGTATGCAACATGAGACTTAGGGAAAGGTACATCTGCACCGAGCTTATCTGTAGGCTCAAAGTACTCTGCATAGTAGTCTTTACCGTTAAGCTTATTTAAATCTCCGCCAACAGCATCAAGGTCCTTTTTAAGTTCAAGAGAAACTCTTCTTATGGCCTCACCGCTTATAAGAGTCTGTCTTGATCCTGAAGTAGTACCTGAATCAGGATCAAATTCAGAGTTACATCCCATATTTTTAAACTTGTACTTCGGCAAATTCAAAGTTTCCGCCGCCATCTGTATAAATATTGTTGCGCAACCCTGACCGATATCGGAAGCACCGCAATATATCTCTATAACACCGTCATTAACAATAAGTTTTGCACGTCCTGTATCAGGAAGTCCTACACCTACGCCGGCATTCTTCATAGCACATGCCAAGCCTACATTCGGATAGTTTGCTTCATAAGCATCTTTTACAGCTTCCAATGTCTCT
The DNA here is from genome assembly GCF_033242365.1 of Lachnoanaerobaculum sanguinis. Lineage (NCBI taxonomy): Bacteria > Bacillati > Bacillota > Clostridia > Lachnospirales > Lachnospiraceae > Lachnoanaerobaculum > Lachnoanaerobaculum sanguinis. The sequence continues at coordinate 22,800 of NZ_BTHK01000016.1, read as the reverse complement.
TTAAGAGCTGTTGAACAGTCTGCTATCTGTCCGTTAGGCAATACCTTGCCCGGTTCGATAGCATTTCTGTATCTGATTTCCCAAGGTGATATTCCAACCTTTTCTGCAAGTAAATCTATAATGGACTCAAGCGCAAACTCACTCTGGCACACTCCGAATCCTCTGAAAGCGCCTGCAGGAGGGTTATTTGTATAGTATCCGTATCCTCTTATATCATGATTCTGATAGCAATATGGTCCTACCGCATGAGTACATGCACGCTCAAGTACAGGTCCGCAAAGAGACGCATATGCACCTGTATCAAAATAGATATCACAGTCAAGTCCTGTAAATATACCGTTTTCATCACATCCAAGAGTAAATGTACCGTGCATTGCATGACGCTTCGGATGGAATGCAAGCGACTCGTCTCTGCTAAACTTCGCCTTAACCGTTCTTCCAAGCTTATATGCACAAAGTGCCGCTATATGCTGAACGGAAACGTCCTCTTTTCCACCGAATCCGCCACCTACATACTTGTTCTCTACAACAACTTTTGACGGATCCCAGCCGAACATTATAGCTACTTCTTTTCTTGTATCGAATACACTCTGATCGGTACTGAAAATCTTTACACCGTCCTTATACGGCATTGCTATAGCACACTCCGGCTCAAGGAAGGCATGCTCTGTAAAAGGTGTATCAAATGTCTCGGTAACAGTATACTTTGAATTTGCGATTGCTTCCTTTGCATCACCTCTTTTAACATGTCTTGACTGACAAAGGTTTCCGTTTGGATGAACCTTAGGTGCATTCTCCGCCTTAGCCTCATCTATATTTCTTACAGGCTCAAGTACCTCATATTCCACTTTAACTAAAGTCTTAGCCTTCTTTAATATTTCTTCACTCTCCGCCACAACAAGACACAATGCATCACCGACAAATCTGGTAACTTCACCCTTTGGAATCATAACGTCCCAATCCTGCTGGATGTGTCCAACCTTATTATTCGGTACATCCTCGGAAGTATATATTGCAACCACACCTTCAAGCGCTAGAGCCTCTGAAACATCTATATCAAGTATTCTTGCTCTTGGATACTTTGTTCTTACTGCCGATACATGGAGCATATTTTCAAGTTCCACATCATCAACATACTCACCGATACCGAGAACCTTGTCTCTTACATCAATTCTGAAAGCATTTGAACCTACACCGTAGTCATCACCCTTTTCAAGCTCTTCATCAATCTTTCTGTCGCCTCTAAGTATCTGAGCCGTAAGGTCAATACCCTCAATAATCTTCTTATATCCTGTACATCTACAGATATTTCCCTTTATCGCCTCTTTGATTTCGTCTTCTGTAGGATTAGGATTTCTGTCAATAAGAGCTTTACCTGACATTACCATACCCGGAATACAGAATCCGCACTGTACAGCACCTTTTGATCCGAATGCATATACAAATGCCTCTTTTTCAAAGTCGCTTAATCCCTCAACAGAAACAATGTTCATTCCCTGTGCTCTTTTTGTAGTCATAACACAGGCTCTGGTAGCTTTTCCGTCAATTATAATGGTACAAGTACCGCAAGCTCCCTGACTACATCCGTCTTTTATAGATTTGAGCTTTAAATCGTCACGTAAAAATCTTAAAAGTGACACTTCTTTTTCAGTTTCAACCAATTTACCGTTAACTGTAAAACTGTACATCAAAATTCCCTCCACGATGTATTTATATGCCATTAAATACGTTGCTGATTTTATCTTTTTAAAATCGCGGCATATATGATTGTTTGTAAATTTAATTCGGGTTTATAACAATTAATTTCAGATTTTTGAACACAAGATCTAAATGTTATTTTTACCAAAAAAAATTTTAGATATATCTTCCTTAAAGAAAATATCCCGTAATCTTATTCACATTTTTCAACAATGTATTGTCGACATTATAGCATAATTTTTAGAATAAATAAACTTTATTTTATTTATGTATTCGATAATAAGCAACATTTTGCCCTATTTCCTTAATGTTTGACTTGGTGAGATACCAAAATATTTTTTATATAGTCTACTGAAATAAAGCGGGTCACGATACCCCACATTTATGGCCGTTTCAGTAACGGATACCCCCGACAACAGCATATTTACAGCCTTTTTTAGGCGTAATCTTATAAGATAATCTATAGGTCTTATATGATAAATCTTATTAAATGTATACGAAAAATGAGCCTTGTTCATACCTGCAATATCGGCCAGATCTTCAAGGCACAAATTTTTATTATAGGATTTTTCCATAAATTCCACGGCATTTTCTATCTGTAATATTTCCCGATTTATCATAGAATAGCCGAATGAACTTAGAATAAGTTGTTGAGCAATAATACTGTTGTGCACATGATCGTCAAAACTTGCTCTCTCTACACTTGCTTTTAATTTAGACAACAATTCTTTTGAAATATCCTGACCAAAACCGGATATTTTATATACCGAGTTCATAATATCACTATAACCATGCCATGGAACTTCCGGATCGTAATATATATTTAAATGTATAAAAGGCTCATCTGTAATTACATCAAAAGTTATTTTTCTGTTTTTTGCACCGTGAATAACTACGTCAGGCGTAGCTGTAAAACTTTTATCATTAAAATTAATATCCGCTCCGCCTTCCAATGTATATATGAAAGCACTGTGAGTAGTATCATAAGAAATATGCTCTCCCTTGGTTTTTTCCTGTAGAGAAACTCCTGTAATCAGATACTTTCTGCTGCTGTATTCTCTTTGACAATCCAATAAAAACTCTTTTTCCTTCACAAGCCCTCCTTTTATGGACTATATTTTTAATAATAGTCCATATCTTTATATTATTCTATATTCAAATTTTAAAAATATCAATTATAATATCATTGTTAGGTATCACTAACTATATAATATGAAAGGTTTTATAAATATATTTATGTCAAAGAGTAAAAATGACTTTAAGTTTATACTGCTGCTTATGGCGCTGTGTGTATTTCTTCTCTTTTCAATGCTCGCAGGAATTTCACTTGGTGCGGTAAGAATAGGCTTAAAAGATACTTTTAATATAATTTCAAACAGTATATCAGGTAGTGGGAGTATAAGTGCTTTCTCAAAGTCTACAGTTGCCATTGTGTTGAATATGAGGGTTCCCAGAGTAATAATGGGGCTTTTTGTAGGAGCAGGATTGGCACTTTGCGGAACAATAATGCAAACTACCGTCAATAATCCCATTTCAGAGCCGTATATACTTGGAATTTCTGCCGGTGCTACGTTTGGAGCCACTTTGTTTATTATACTCGGTTTAAAATCTTTGACCGGAACCGGTGCATTTTTCGGCTCCGTCATTTCAACCGGAATAGTACTTTTTATAGCATCTCTTGGTAAAAAGATTACTACAACAAGTCTTATACTTTCAGGTGCCGTTGTAAATGCTCTATTTAGCGCATTTTCCAACTTTATAATTTCAATAGGTGCCAATTCAGACAGCATGATGACAATAAAATTCTGGACTATGGGTTCGCTTGCAAGTGCTTCATGGAAAGATATAGACCTGCCTTTATTTATTATTCCCGCATCCTTTATATTCTTTATAACACAGTACAGAGTTTTAAATACGATGCTTATGGGTGATGAGGTTGCTGTCACTTTGGGAATAAATTTACATAGATACAGGTTTATATATATGATTTTTATATCTATGATAACAGGAATTTTAGTCTCAAAATGCGGAATAATAGGTTTTGTAGGTTTGATAACACCTCATATATCAAGGATTCTTGTAGGTACCGACCATAAAAAAATCATACCGCTTTCAGCAATTCTCGGTAGTCTTTTTATACTTTGGTCGGATATACTTGCAAGATGTCTTATCGATAAAGCCGAGTTGCCTATAGGAATATTTACATCTTTAGTAGGCGGTCCTTTCTTTATTTATATTGTTATACAAAATCAGAGAAAGGGGCAAAGATAATGAATTTAATTTGTAATAATATATCATACTCCATAAAGGACAAAACAATATTGCATAATGTCTCTATAGATGTTAAAGGAAATAAATTCTATTCAATACTCGGACCGAACGGATGCGGTAAAACAACTCTTCTAAAAACCATATACAGAATTTTAAAACCTTCCTTTGGTGAAATTTTATTGAACAATAAAAATATGGAAGATATACGTTTGAAAGATTCAGCAAAAGAAATGGCTGTCGTTGCACAGTTCAATGAAATAAATTTTGATTGCAATGTAGAAGATATGGTAATGCTTGGCAGAACACCTCATATAGGATTTATGCAGACTGAAAAGCAGATCGATTATGATATTGTAAAGGATGCATTGAGAAAAGTGGGCATGCTTGATAAATCCGATCGCTCCTACCTCTCCTTATCAGGTGGTGAAAAGCAACGTGTAGCACTTGCACGTGCCATTGCACAAAGACCGAGCCTGCTGCTTCTTGACGAACCTACAAACCATCTTGACATAAAATATAAAATCGAAATTTTGCAAATTATAAAAGATTTGAATATAAATGTGCTTGCCGTACTCCATGATATACAGCTTGCATGTAAATATTCAGATTACATATATCTTATGAAGGGAGGTGAGATAAAGTACGAAGGCAGTCCTAAATCAACTATAACCAAAGAATCTATGAAAGATGTATATGATATCGATTGTAAAATATCATGGGCTGATGATAATCAAGCCTTGATAGAATATATTTAATATGAAAGGAATTAAAATGAAAAAAATATTTAACATAGCTCTAAGCACATGTATTTCTCTTGCACTTGTAGGATGTGCAACAGCCTCAAACAATAATTCTGCAAGCAGTACCGTAGCCGAAACAAGCTCAGCTGTAGCGGAAAGTACTTCCGTATCTGAAAGTTCAACCGCGGATGAAAAGAAGTCTTCTGAAACTGTTTATCCTGTCAGCATTACAACTTATGATGCTGACGGTAAAGAAATCACTCAGGTATTTGAAAAAGCTCCTGAGCGAATAATAACCAATAATCTCTCATCTACAGAAATGCTTATCGACCTCGGATTACAGGACAAAATTGTAGGTATGTTAAATCCCGATAATGAAGTTACAGGTGATTATGCCGATGCCATTGCTGCTATACCTCATATCGGTGACAAAAAGAGTGTATCAAAAGAAGTTGTATTGTCCAATAATCCTGATATTATAATAGGAAGAAATATGATGTTTTCAGATAAATCTTTGGGAACCATTGCCTCCTGGAACGAAAACTCTATACCTATATACACTCAAAAAGCATCTGTTTCCAATATGAAGCAAAGTATTGAAAATGTTATTGAGGATATAAGAAATATAGGAATAATCTTCAATGCACAGGAAAAGGCAAATGCATATGCCGATGAACTTGAGAAAAAAATCAATGCAGTTTCATCTTCAGATAAAAACTCAGGTGAATTAAAAAATGCCCTCATCATGTGTGCATACAATGATTCAACCTTCGGTGCTTACAAGTCTGCACTACAGGAAAGTATACTGAATACATTGGGATATACAAATGTTGCAACCGGAACTTCCGACTTAACACTTGAAAATCTTGTTACAATGGCTCCTGAAGTGATTATCTATGTTACAAGTGACAGAAATAAAGATTTGGATGCAAATGCAGTGGAGCTTATGAAGAATAATACCGTTCTAAGTGATGTCCCTGCAATAGCAAATAATAAAATCATGACTATCTCATATGATGAGTTTATGGACTACGGTACTTCTTCCGTTAAAGCCCTGGAAGATATAAATACCTTCCTGAATAAATAAAATGTTTGAAACTGAAATAAGCTTACCAAAAAATTATGATAAAACAAAGAGTTATCCGCTTATACTTTTAAATGACGGTGAAATATTCCGTTTAAAGGCTTTAAAAGATAAAGCAATAATTATAGGGCTAAAAGCTCTAAACAGATTGGACGCTTTTACACCACAGCCTGCCAAAAATATAAGACCAGGTATGCCTGATTTCGGTGGGAGTGCAGATAAATATCACCATCTGATTTTTGAAACTTTTTTGCCTGAAATTTTGTCCGAGTACAATATAGATTATGAAAGAATTGTATATGGCGGATATTCTCTTGGCGGACTGGCAGCAGTATATTCACTTTCAACTATTGATATACCGGGTATGGTATTTTCACTTTGCGGTTCATTCTGGTATCCGGATTTTATAAAATACTGTGAAGATACCGATTTTAAAAACAAAAAAGCTTCCGTTTATTTGCTGAACGGAAAAAATGAGGGAGATAAACATAATAATATTTTAGAAAATGCACCAAAGATTGCTAAAGATTTACACAGTATAATTAAAGAAAAGATTATGGATGTTACCTCTGTATTTGACAATTACGGACACCATGAAAATCTTGAAAGCAGGTACAGTAATCTGTGCATATGGCTAAGTGAAAAACTTAAAGTTTAATACTAAAAAACAGTAAGCCAATTTTGCTTACTGTTTTTTTCATTACTATACTCTTTTTATTTCAAATCTGAATGACTCGTACTCTTCTTTAATTCTCGGAATTAAAACTCCACCCTTCATCCAAACTTTTCCTCGCCTCTTTTCACCTGCTATCTCATAATAAGCATTGTCTTCAAGGCCTCTCGGATAAATATAAATATTTGATTCATTCGCCTCTACAGCCTGTACCACTGCACTTAAAAGACCGAATGATTTATCCTTTGAAAGAACCTGCCAAGCAGTTACTCTTGATTTATCATATGGACTTGTAATTCTGTAGTAATCGCCTTCATGTATAAGCTCATCATATTTCAGATAGTCCTTAACCTGAGACTTTACCTGCTCCTGCTCTTTTTCAGATACCTTGTTTAAATCAAGCTCATATCCGAAAGTGCCTCCCATGGCTACGGTAGCTCTTGTTTCAAAAGGTGTTTTCCTTGTAGTTTGATGATTAGGTGATGCGGATACATGTGCACCTGCACTTCCGATAGGATATGCAAATGAACTTCCGTACTGTATTTTCAATCTTTCAACAGCGTCGGTATCATCACTTAACCAGATTTGAGGATGGTAGTAAAGCATACCGAGATCATATCTTCCGCCGCCACCTGAACATCCTTCAAACATAATATTCGGATACTTCTTTGTAAGTTCACCAAGTAAATCATAAAGACCGAGAACATATCTGTAATGGAACTCTCCCATATTTTTTACAGGAAGTTTTGCTGAATATACCGCTGACAAGCTTCTGTTCATATCCCATTTGATATACTCAATATTGGCATTGTCAAGGATCTTTACCATCATGTCTTTAATATAATCTCTTACATCTTTTCTGGTAAAGTCAAGAATAAACTGCTCTCTGCCCTTTACACCCTTTCTGTCCGGTACTCTAATCATAAAATCAGGATGCTCTCTATAAAGTCTTGTATCCTCATTTATCATCTCCGGCTCAAACCAGATGCCGAATTTCATATCTATTGCATTGATACGATCAACCAATTCCTTTAATGATGAACCAAGTTTCTCTTCGTTTACATACCAGTCACCAAGACCTCTTACATCATCATATCTTTCTCCGAACCATCCGTCATCCATAACCAAAAGCTCTATTCCAAGACTCTTTGCCTTTGATGCGATATCGAAGATCTTGTCTGCATTAAAGTCAAAATATGTAGCTTCCCAGTTATTTATAAGTATCGGTCTGTGCTTATGTACAAATTCTCCCTGCTGAAGGTTTTGTCTTACCGCATCATGGAATGAATGTGTCATTTTCTCAAAGCCTGCATTTGAATATGTAAAGGCAACCTCAGGAAGTACAAGCTCTTCACCTGCATTCAATATATATTCAAACTGCTCAGGATGAAGTCCTACAACAAGTCTTGTCTGATTTACCTGATCTATTTCAGCTTCGATTATAAATGAACCGCTATATACAAATGCAACACCCACACATTCACCAAAAGTTTCTGTAGCATCCTTTTTTGCAAGTATTGCAAAAGGATTTTGCTGATGGCTTGAGGTACCTCTCTTGCTTTCAAGTACCATCTTTCCGTGCAAAAGCGGACTTCTCTCAAACTCTCTTTCCATAGCATGCTTTCCATGGAAATGTATAAGATCAAAATCACCGTCCACCATATCTATACATGCTGAAAGTGCCTTTTCTATCTTGAGTTCATTTGCAGATGTATTTACTATTCTGACAGTTCTTGTAATAATATCATATTTTTCAAGTACACCATACAAAAGCTCTACTCTTACTCCACTTACCTTATCTATAAGGTTTACTTTAAGACTCTCACCCTCTTCCTCATTCCAAAAAAATGCAGGAAGTCCCGGCAAATCATACTTTCCCTTTTTGATTTCACATGAATCATATTTTAATTCCACTACATTTGTACCGTCAGGATTTATTACCTGAATGCAGTCAACTCTGTAATCTCCGTTTCCAAAAGTAGGATATTCCTGTGGATATACATCCAAAGAATAGCTTCTATCCATTGTTTCATACGGATTTCCGCTAAACCCTCTGTCTATACTGCTGATTCTATAAGACATATCATCACTGTCTTCTATTCTTTCACCATACCATGTGTGGAAAAGATAACCTAAATCATCAAATTTCATCTGATATGATGTATTCTTTGTTGAAAGAGTAATTAAATTACCGTTTAATTTAATAGACATAAAAACCTCATTTGTTTTATAATTTTCCGCCTGATGTCGCTATACCTTCTACGAACTGCTTTTGGAATATCAGATATAGAATAATCATAGGAATACAAGCAAGTAGTGAAGCTGCCATCAGTTGTGGATAGTTGTTTGTATACTGTCCCTGCATTTTGGCAAGTGCTGCTGAAAGCGGCATTACATTCTTATTTACGATCATCGGCCACATAAGATCCTTGTATGCAAAAACAGCTGTGAAGATACCGAGTGCAATCATTCCCGAACGCACAAGCGGCATCATGATAAGCAAAAATGTCTGTCCGATATTGCATCCGTCTATTCTTGCAGCCTCTTCCAGATCTCTTGGAAGTGACATAAATGTCTGTCTAAGAAGGAATGTTCCAAAAGCCGATACAAGTCCCGGAAATATAAGGGCAAATATTGTATCAAGCATTCCAAGCTTACTTACCATAAGGTACTGCGGAATAATAAATATCTGACTTGGAACCATCATTTGGAAAAGTACAAGTCCGAAGCACACAGTTTTACCCGGAAAATCAAGTCTTGCCAATGCATAACCTGCTATGGTGGATGTCATCACCGCAAAAAATACTCTTCCGACTATAAGCAATAATGTGTTCAGATATAATTTCATAAAGTCCATATTGCCTATAACTTCTGTGAAATTTGAAGTTATCCATTTTGCAGGAAATATAGTAAACGGATTCACAGATGTAGACTCTGTTACCGTTTTAAAAGCTGTAAGTGCCATCCATGCAAAGGGTACGATCATAGTTATGGATACCATGATAAGTATCACATGAATTAAAAGTTTATTTAATTTCATATCTCCTCCTAATTATAATGAACCCATTTTTTCTGTGCCAACATCTGTAATGCGGTGATAATAATGATAATTAACAATAAAATTACCACAACTGCAGCTCCCATTCCCTTATCCTGATTTCTGAAAGCATACTGATAGAATAAGAATACTAAAGATTGAGTCTTTGGCAGTGCCGGATTATTTCTGTCCATTACCATGTATATAAGGTCAAATACCATAAATCCGCCTATTACTCTTGTAATACTTACAAAGAATATGGTAGGTGAAAGCAGCGGTATTGTAATATTAAAGAACTGATGTATTCCGCTTGCCCCGTCAAGGCTTGACGCCTCATAGTAGTCACTTGGTATTTCCTGTAATCCGGAAATAAAAAGTATCATATTATATCCGATTATTGACCATATACCTATTATGGCAATAGAATATACAGCCAGATTAGGGTCTGATATCCAGTTTACTTTCAAATGGAAAATATTGTTTATAAGTCCGAACTCGGAATTGTAAAGCCATCTCCATACCATTGCCACCGCAGCAGGTGCAGCCACCATTGGAAGGAAGAAAACAGTACGATAAATACCTCTTCCCTTTATTTTTCCGTTTAAGAATACCGCCAATACCAAAGCTATCGCTATTGAAAAAGGCACTTCAACTATTGCATATTTGAAGGTATTTATAATCGCCTGCCATATCTCAGTCCCTTGGAAAAGTTTTATATAATTTCCGAATCCTACAAATTTATTTCCCTTTCCAAAATCTCCTGTTTTGAAAAAGCTTTGATATATCGTTCTAAATGTAGGGTAAATATTGAGTACCAATAGTCCTAAGACTGTCGGAAACATAAAAGCCCATCCCCATCTTAGCTCACTCTTTTGTCTTGGTGTCATCCTACTTTTATTCATATATTCTCCTTATTACAAAGAGCCGCTACAAATGTAGCGGCTCCGGGTAAATGCATCAATTATTCCTGTGACAACAGTTCATTCATATCAGATGCGGCCTTCTTACATGCCTCATCTATACTTACCTTATTGCTCCAAGCCTCTACAAGATTTGCTGTGTTCTTGTTTTCCCAAACTACTGTCGCTCTTGAGTGTGGTCTGATTACAAGGTCACTGTCATTTAACATTGTCAAATATGGCTCAAGGTTAAACTTATCTGTATTGTTTTTCCACAAATCAGATACACCCTCATATGCCGCCATTGTTACACCAAGCTTTGCCTGCTTCTCCTGATTATCCTTTGTTGAGAACCACTCGATAAGCTTCCATGCAGCCTCAGGATTCTTTGTACCGGCATTTGCAGCCCATCCGAGACCGTTATAAAGACTTACTCTCTTACCTGTAGTTGCATCCTTTGGAAGTACAGCTACATCACAGTTTGCAACAAGATACTCATTCTCTTTAAACGGAGCAACCATCCATGAGCCCTGTGGGAGCATAGCGATTTTACCTGACTGTAAGAGTACATCTGTACCTGTCTCAGACATTACGGTAGCATCAGGCATAGCATCTTTTCTGAGCTTATCAACAAACTCCATTGCCTTTATAGTATTAGGGTCATCCATTCCCGATTTTTTCTTATCATCTGAAATAACCTTACCACCCATTGAATATACTATATTGTACCATCCGTCCTGGTTGTTTGAAGGATTCATAGCTGTACCGAACTGGCTTCCGTCAGGCTTTGTGAGCTTTACAGCCGCATCATAGTAATCATCCCATGTCCAGTTTTCATCAGGATATGCAAGACCTGCCTCATCAAACATAGTCTTATTGTACCAAAGTGCTATTGTATCCACATCCTTTGGTATAGCATATGTCTTACCGTCATTTACGTATAACTCCTTAACATCTTCAGGGAATTTATCCATCTCAATCTTATCGCTTGCCTTGATTTTGTCTGTAAGATCCATAAGGATATCATTTTCCATATATTTTTGTGACTCATTTGAGTGCATCCAGAATACATCCGGCATATCTCCGCCTGAAGCACCCGCCTCAAGTAATGTCCAATATGCGTCCCATGAGATTACCTGAAGATCTACCTGATATCCTGTTTCTGCAGTAAAATCATTTATGATTTCCTGTAATCCCGGCTTCTGTCCGTTATCCCATATAGCAACTGTAATCTTTCCGCCGTCAGCGCCGCTTTGTGAGCTGTCTGCCGCTGCAGATGATTTATCGGCTCCACCTGATGATGATCCGCCACAAGCTGCCAAAGATAATACCATCATTGATGATAGTGCTAAACCAAGTAATTTTTTCTTAATCATTTTAAGTCCTCCCTTAAATTTCATGGTCTTATAATAATATAATTATTTTTTTCATGCATTTCAAAATGTTATATAAATTTGTCAATTTGTAATTGGTTTCAAGTTCTTTGTTTATTATTACCTGTTTAAGGTGCATTTATACGGTGTTTTAACTTTTATACTATATTCAATGATTGTTATTTCGTAAACTAACTATAAAATTGAATGCACTTACACAGATTTATTATTGCAATTAAAACTTCAACAAAATAAAATATATCCTATGAATATATTTTCAATATGTATTTATATTAAAATGGAGAATTATGGAAGGTATAAATTTTAAGCTTTTTAACGATCAGACATTCTCTGATTGCTTTATAAATTTTGCAGGTCATGAAGAATGCAGTCCCGGACACAGATTCGGCCCTGCTATAAGACCCTGCTATATAATACATTTTATATTAAACGGTAAAGGAAAGTTTTTTTGCTCAAATGTAGAATATGATTTGTGTGAGAATCAAGCTTTTTTAATAGAGCCCAGCGCAATGACTTTTTATCAGGCTGATTTTGAAGATCCCTGGCATTATCTTTGGATTGCATTTAAAGGCGATAAAGCCGTTGAAATAATGAACCGTATCGGTATAAGTTCTGCCAACCCTGTTTTATCCGGTGACAGAGAAAAAATAATAGCTATTACAGAGGCGATACTTGATACGGATTCAAGCGGATTTAAAGAGGAATTAAAAAGACAGTCACTTTTATATGAGTTTTTAAGTGCTATATGTCCCGATACAATGTATTCGGAATCTTTAAGTCAATCGACAGAGCTTAGAAATAATAATTATCTGGTAAGAGCCGTAGAATTTATTCAGAATAATTTCTACAATCAAATAGGTGTTACCGATGTTTCCTCTCATTTAGGTATAAGCAGAAATTATCTTTTTACACTTTTTAAAAATACAATGGGACATTCACCATCTGAATACCTGACGTATTGCAGACTTAACAGAGCCTGTCATATGCTTGATGACTCCGCTCTGTCTGTAGAAAATGTCGCATATTCATGCGGCTATGATTCTCTATCTGTTTTTTCAAAGGCCTTCAAACACAAATACGGTATGACGCCCTCAGCATACAGAAAATTAAAGTATGAAAATGATAAAATGTCGGATCTTGAGTTTAACAGATTTATAAAGAGAATGGATAAAGATACAAAATAAAAATTACCCGGATCATTTAGATCCGGGTAATTTTTTAATTTATATAAATTATCCTAACTGATTTAATCTGCCGATAAGTTCATTTACATCGATACCGTGTACCATAGCTGCCTCTGCAAGTGACTCCATCTGTGATGATGGGCATCCGAGGCAGTGCATACCGATATCCATAAGAACGCTTGCTGCAGCAGGGTTCTCTGAGAGTACCTCACCGATAAGCATATCAGGGCTGTACTTTCCGTCAGCAACTTCCTTCTCAACCTTTCCGAAGAAAAGCTCGATATCATCCTCAACTGTTCCGATACCTGCAATACCGAAGTTCTCAACCAAAACCTTAGCTACATTTGGTGAAAGGAATCCCGGAAGTGTTGGTCCAAGGTGAATGTTCTTTACACCTAAGTATAACAGTGCAAGTAAAACGATAACGGCCTTCTGCTCATACCATGCAATATTGAACTCAAGAGGAAGATCATTGATATCTTCAAGTCCGAATACTTCCTTAAGCTTAAGTGCGATAACTGCCAAAGAGTAAGAGTCATTACACTGACCTGCATCAAGTACTCTCGGAATACCGCCGATATCACCAAGGTCAAGCTTATTGTACTTGTACTTAGCACATCCTGCTGTAAGAATAACAGCATCCTTTGGAAGAGCCTTAGCAAAATCTGTGTAGTAATTTCTGGCCTTTGAACGTCCGTCACAACCTGCCATTACAACAAACTTTGAAATAGCACCTGACTTAACGGCATCAACCACCTTATCTGCAAGTGCAAGAACCTGTGCATGTGCAAAACCGCCTACGATATTTCCGCTCTCAATCTCTGTTGGAGGTGCACACTTCTTAGCCTGCTCGATGATCTCTGAGAAATCCTTCTCCTCACCGATATCACCTGCGATATGCTTACATCCCGGATAACCTGCTGAACCTGTTGTATAAAGTCTGTCAATATAGCTTGCCTTAGGCGGTACGATACAGTTTGTAGTCATAAGGATCGGTCCGTTAAAGCTCTCGAACTCTTCTTTCTGCTTCCACCATGCATTACCGTAGTTACCCTTAAGGTTTGAATACTTCTTAAGCTCAGGATAATACTGACCTGCAAGCATCTCTGAGTGAGTATAAACATCTACGCCTGTTCCCTGTGTCTGCTTTAAGAGCATCTCAAGATCTCTTAAATCATGTCCTGAAACAAGGATACCCGGATTTGTACCTACACCGATATCAACTGTTGTAATCTCAGGATTACCGTAAGCTGTTGTGTTTGCCTTATCAAGTAAAGCCATTCCGTTTACACCGTACTTACCTGTCTCAAGTGTAAGTGCTACTAAATCATCCGCACTCAAGCTGTCATCAAGTGTTGCAGCCAATGCTCTCTGTAAGAATGCATCTACCTCACCGTCATCCTGTAAAAGTGCATTTGCATGCTTTGAATATGCTGAAAGTCCCTTAAGACCGTATATAATAAGCTCTCTAAGGCTTCTGATGTCCTCGTTTTCTGTTGCAAGCACACCTACTGTAGCAGCCTTTGTAAGATACTCACTCTCATCATATGACTCCCAAAGAGCCGCCTCAGGAAGATTATCCTTATTTGAGAGTTCATTTAAAAGTTCCTTCTTAGCATCAAGAGTCTTCTTGATTCTTGCAATAATAGCATCATTGTCAAAGTTGGCATTTGTAATTGTGATGAAAAGGTTTAAAGTAACAAGGTGATTTATTTCCTTGCTTATTTCTTTTCCTTCTGCACGAAGTCTTGTTGTAACTGCTGATATACCCTTACTTACATATATAAGTAAATCCTGCATATTTGCAACTTCAGGCTTCTTACCACATACACCTACCTGTGTACAACCTGTGTTACCTGCTGTCTCCTGACACTGATAACAAAACATTTTGTTTTCCATTTCTACCTCCTCTTACTATGACTGTTCTACAGTCTATGAGCAATCTGTTCTACAGATTTAAGTTTATTTTTCCTTTGCATCTTGTGCATGAGTGTATAATAACAGAAAGAAAATCTAAAAACTGTAACTTTGGTTACTGAGCAATGTTTTTTTTTAAAGACTTTTCAGTCCCTCCAGATTTTTTACTATAAGGTCTTTTCTCACAACCTTTATATAGCCGTCTTCCTGCATTTTCATAAGTTCTCTTGAGAGTGAAGGTCTTGCGGCATTTAAAAAGTCCGCAAACTCTTCTCTACTCATCTTTAAAGTAACTCTGTCTCTGTCATTCATATTCTGCAATATAAATCTTGCAATCTTTTGCTTCAATGTTGAACATGACAGCACCTGTAATCTGTTATTTAAATAGTATGTCCTCTCCGCAAATATTGTGAGCAAATTTGAGAGCATTTTATTTTGAAGTGCTGAAGGCTTATCCCCAAGTCTTGTAAGATACTCTTTGGGTATCTCCAAAATCTTACTTGGCGAACTTGCACATGCATAATTTGCATACTCATCATGATTTAAAAACAAAAAAACCTCTCCGAAAAGCTCTCCGGGGTTTGAAAACATACCTAATATACTTCTTTTTCCGTTCACGGAGTCATTTCCTACAGATACACTACCCTCAACCAACATGGTAATGTATCTTGGTTTGTCTCCCTGATTGAAAATCATCTCACCTTTTCTGAAACCGAGGATATCGGCCTTTGCCTCTTTTAGGCAAAGCTCTATCTCTTCTTCAGTCATTCCCCTAAAGAGTGGGGACTGTGTATAACTTCCTGACATATATCTCCTTCAAGCGTCATACCCGCACGCAACCTTTTTCTAGATTCTTGCATAATTCCGTCAATATAATTCAGTTGCACTAAAACTTCTTTTTCTTCTGCCGTAGTTTCTATTATCTTATCAATTCCGCCGTTTTTGATAACGATTCTCTTATCCGCCATCAATGCCAACAGAGGATCATGAGTAGCCATAAGGACTATCTTATCCTGTGATATCAAAAGGTCTAAAGCCTTCTTTCTGTCTATTCCGGCATTTTCAATCTCATCAATCAAAACGATGGGTGAAGAACTCAGCACTGCAGTATCGGCAATCATAAGAGCTCTGGATTGACCTCCGCTTAGAGCTGTAACTGCTGTCTCCGGTGCAAAACTTTCTCCGGCAAGTTTATTTGCTTCATGTAGGATCTTCTCAACTACAGTATCGATATCTTCGACCATTCTGCTTTCCGCATGCATAGTTATAAATTCACGGGCTGTAAGATCCATAACAAAGTTCATATTTTGTGACAATTGTGCAACTAATTTATTATTTGTAGAATATCGCCATTTCGGATCCGGCTTTTTACCATTTATATATATGGTTCTACCGGTAGGGGTATCATTTTGTGCTGCCCATTCAATGTCAGCCAACAATCTACTCTTTCCGGATCCTGTAGGTCCAACTATAGACACAATTTGTGAAGAAAAAATGTCAAATTTTTCACAATTTTCTTTTTCTCCACTTTTGTTATGACCTGGAAAAATAGTTAAACTTTCTATTTTTTCTTTATTATCACCAAGGAATTGTAGCATTTGCTTGATGAATATGTCAAGCCGGATTTTTAATTCATCCTTATTTATTGCTGTTTCTTCAAGTTCTTCTTCGGTAAATCCATCCAAAAATTCAGAAAAAGTTGCATCCAAACTTTCAGTGATATCAAAGCCTGCGCTCTCAAAGAAATCTGCAGCAAAAGGATATTTTTCCAGTAACTCTTTTAATTTTATTTCACTCATTTATTTGCCTCCCATTGCATCTTCTTGGTATTACCTAATTGGTAATCTTCTCCTATTCTGGTTTCTCCCAGACAATAAGAACACATTGCCGAAGGCATTGCAAACCTGAGTTTCATTCCCTGTACCGACTCAATATTTACTTCATTGTCATATATTAATGTAGACAACTCGAATGCACCCTGACCGCTGAGTCCGTTTACATTCATTACCATGGCTCTCGGATTTACCGCACTCACTCTACCGCTGAATACTTCTCTCTCCGCCTGACTTACTATATCTCCCTTTGTTATGACTACGATATCCGCCGCCTTTAACATAGGTCCTATTTTTTTAGGTGTATTTATACCTGAGAGATTATCTATTACACATACACCTTTTATATCTGTAATATAAGGTGAACATCGATTACAAAGTCCTGCCGACTCTGTAATAAGCAGATCCAGACCTTGTTCCCTTCCCCATTTCACAACATCTTCGATATTTGATGCAAAGAAATGATCGGGACAAAGTCCTCCCGAAAGTCCTTTCTTTACAGGAATGTTTGCCTTTTCATATATTATATCGTCATCGGTATATAAACAGTCAAACTTTACAACTCCCGCCTTTATACCTCTATCCTTCATTGCTTCAATAGTTTTTAAAATAACCGAGGTTTTTCCCGACGAAGGAGGGCCTGAAAATATAACTAAATTCATATATTAATCTCTCCTTATTCTGTCTGACCGTAAAACCATTTTTCAGTATTTGAAAGGATTTCCCCGATATCATTTGAATGAATAAACTCCCATCCTGCCCAAAGGAAGTTTTGATCTTCTGCAAGTTTATTATCATATTCAGGATTTGTCTGTGGGAATTTACCGTCTGCACCCAATATATCCGCCACTTCTTTTGATAAGAGAAAATCTATTAAAGGCTTACTGTTATCATAGTTTTTCTTTCTTGTCAAAAGGAATACAGGACTTATTATAGCTCCGTCCTTTGGCCAAACCACTGTAAGGTTTGAATTTTCCTTTATGGTCTTTGAGAAGAAATAAGGCATAATACTTACTGCAGGTGTATTGAAATCTTTTCTTCCTCCTGTCTTTACCATCTGTGCCGGATGCATAGACTTTAAAAGACCTCTTCCAAGCGCCTCAACAGCTTTTCTTCCGTAATTTGAATATATTCCAAGCATAATCGCATTAAACATATCCAAATCCGAAGTAGGAAGCGCTATGGAGTTTTCAAATTCAGGCTTAAACAGATCCTCCCATGAGGTTGGCAAACTTCTGTCTCCAAGTACATCCTTATTTACAATAAAAATTGCAGGAACAACGCCTATTATAGAATATTCTCCTTTCGGATCCTTTAAGGAAATCATTCCGTTATCTAGAGATTTATTTAATTTTCCCTGTCTATAATCTACAAAAACACCCTTATCTCTAAACTTGCCCATCAACTTCTTATCAAAAAACAAATTAAATCCTGCCGACATATATACATCCGACAAATCGTCTTCCGTCTTTGCATTCCTTATTTCTTCTTCAATAACTTCCATTCCCATACTTGCGGCATTCAGATTGTAGTTTATTTCATAGTCCTGACTTTCCACAAACTTTTCAAACTTTTCTATAAACTGCATTCTTACAGGACATGGCAATATTCCCTTTATAGAGGTCTTTGCATTTTCATCCTGATTTCTTACAATACCGTTATTATCAGACATTACAGTCTTTCTCTCAATGGCCTCTACGAGTTGCTTTTCAAATACCTCAACATTAATATTCTTACTCTTTAAAGCGGTTTCAAGACTGAGAAGTTTTCCCATTGATTTTCTCATCATATCATTCTTTAAATTCTCAAATCCTGCACCTGCCAATACTTCTATAAGCTCCGGGTACTTTTCTGTAACATCATATACTTTATCTTTTATATCAAAGTATTTATTCATATAAACTCCTTTAACTGATTAAACAAAGCCGGATAAGTAAGTCCCGGCTAATACTATAGGTAAATCATATTCTAGTTTGAGTACAACAAAAAATCTGTAACCGATGTTAAAACAAACAAGTATTTATTTTGTTTATTGTATACATCATTCAGCTTGATAGTCTAAAAAGTTGTTTTAGGAAATATATATTTTACAACAAATATGCGTTATAATAAAGCTTATATCAATATTTTTTTATTATTTGGGGGAATAAAATGAATAGAGAAAAGATTCCGGCTTTTGTTGCATTATTTACTGCTACATTTTTCTGGGCTTCAGCCTATATTTTTGTAAAACAGCTTTTAGAAGATGTGTCACCTTATATGATATTGTCTTTAAGATTTTCTTTTGCAGCAATAATACTTGTATTTATTTATAATAAAAAGCTATTGAAGATAAATTTTAAAATATTAAAAGCAGGTATAATAATGGGTATATTTCTTTTCGGAGAATTTTTTACATTTACAGTCGGCTTACAGTATACAACAACCTCACGTTCATCTTTACTTATTGCATCATATATTATACTCCTGCCCCTTGCATACCTTCTTATAATGAGAAGAAGACCCTCATTATCCGATATAATTGTTTCAGTCACCTGCATGATAGGCGTATTCTTTATTTTAGGTAATAATCTTGGAAGCTTTCATATCGGTGATATATATTGCATACTTTGTGCTGTTGACTATGCTTTGTATATTGTTATTTCATCTAAGTACTCAAAACTTTATGATTCCGGAATATTGAATGTATTGCAGGTTTCCACTACAGCCGTTCTTTCTATCCTGTCATTAGTTTTAATCGGAAATAACAGTTTTGCCTTAAATCTTTCAGACAGCTTTCAGTTAATATATCTTACCGTATTTTGTACAACCTTACCTTTCTTTTTAATACTGTACGGTATGAAACATGTATCCGCAACAACAAGCGGAGTATTGCTCTCTCTTGAAAGTGTGATGGCTGCTGTTATGGGAATAATACTTTTACACGAGTCTTTTACTCCGAATCTCATTATAGGTGGAGCAATTGTAATATTTTCATTTATACTGTCCGAAGTTTTACCTAAAATTCTTAAGAATTGAATCGGATATATTTTATTAAAGCAAAAAGGGCCGACAATCAGCCCTTTTATCTTTTATGCGCCCCAAACGGCAGTATCTTTACATTCTTAGAATTTTCAAATAATACTTTTCTTATTTTTTGTTTTCTGATTCTGTTTCCTATAAATACAGCTTTTGAATCCTCAGAAGATTCTGTTAAAAGAAGTGCATATCTGCCGCCTGCCACATCAAAAGTGATGTTTCCTGAATCTGTTGATATATTGCCCTTAGCCCTGACAATATCACCATATTCTCCCCTTATAATATTTTCCATAAAACATACAAAGCTTCCTATACCTGATGCCTTTACTTCAGATAAAGAAAATGTATCAAGCATATCCGATGTATCATCAGTTTTTTGTACAATCTTTTTACTTCCGTCCGGATAAGTGCAGAGAATCTCATCCCACCACTCCGTCCGGTACTCCGAATAATGTCTGTCCGTTACAACAGATTCCGGATCTATACTTTTAACCTCGTTTATCAGTGAAGCTCTTTCTCTCTCTGAAAGGTTTTCAGTCTTTGAAAGTATTACCTGACCTGCACTGCATATCTGATCTTTGAATATATCCGGAAATTCATTGCCGTAGCTTCTTATCCCCTCTATATCCAATATACATATCGGGGATAAGAGTCTTATTTTTTCATATTCTATCCTTTGCAGATTCTTGATTATATTTCCAAGCTTAGCCACACCTGTCGGCTCTACAACCAAATAGTCAGGAGAAATAGTATTTGCAATGGTTAAAACCGACTGTGCAAAATCCTGTTTTGTAGAACAGCATATGCATCCCTCCGTCAGTTCCCAGATATTTATAGTCGAATCTTGAAGCCTTTCACCGTCTACACCAAGATCTGAGTATTCATTTTCCAGAATGGCAAATTCCTTACCGGTCTTTTTTGAAAGAGCCTTTATAAATGTAGTTTTCCCGGCCCCTAAAAAACCGGATACAATCAAGATATCCATGGGATTAATCTTCTATCTTAACTACAGGCTTAATAAGATCTTCCGGCTTATCTCTCATCAAGAACAAAGCTTCTTCGATATGATCGAATCCGTTAAATACATGGCTGCTAAGAGGTGCAAGGTCAAGCTTACCTGCAGCTACCAATGAACCGAGCTTCTCCATACGAAGTCTACCACCCGGCATAAGACCTCCATTGATAAGTTTATGTCCCATTCCTACTCCCCACTCTACACGTGGAATAGCAATGCTCTCACCTTCACCAAGGTAGTTTACATTTCCGATTCTTCCGCCCGGCTTAAGACATTTAACAGCCTCTGCGAATGTATCTACAGTACCGCCTGCAATGATAATCTTATCAACTCCCTTACCTCCGGTCATATCAAGAACCTGCTTATCGATAGGTCCTTCTCTGTATCCGATGAATTCTGTTGCTCCGTAGAATTTAGCGGTATCACGGCAAACTTTTCTTGTTCCTACACCGATAATTCTTGAAGCACCACGAAGAGCCGCGCCTGCAACCGACATAAGACCTACAGGTCCGATTCCGATTACTAAAACTGAATCACCGTACTGAACATCTGCAAGCTCTGCACCATGAAAACCTGTAGGAACCATATCTGAAAGCATACATGCATCTACAGTATTTATACTCGACGGAAGTAAAGCAAGGTTTCCGTCAGCATCGTTTACATGGAAATACTCTGAGAATACACCGTCTTTGAAGTTTGAAAACTTCCATCCTGCAAGCATTCCGCCTGAGTGCATAGAAAATCCTGCCTGAGCCTCAAGTGAATTCCAGTCAGGTGTAATTGCAGGTACCAAAACTCTGTCACCCGGTTTAAAATCTTTTACCAATTCACCTACTTCTACAACCTCTGCACAACCTTCATGTCCCAATATCATGTTGTGACGCTCACCGATAGCACCTTCCCAAAGTGTATGTACGTCTGAAGTACATATAGCGAGTGCCAACGGTCTACATATAGCATCCATAGGACCGCATTTCGGTCTCTCCTTCTCAATCCATCCTGACTCACCGATCTTCAGCATTGCATAACCCTTCATATCATTTCCTCCTGGTATAATTGTTTTGTCCTTAGGTATTTGGGATATGATACCGTTTAAACTATCTCCCACTCCATTTATGTGGACATATTCTTGTTAAAGAATTAACTATATTATATCAAAAGTATACAATAAAATCAACAGATTTATATTATTATTTTTGTATTTCTATACTATTTTAGTATACATTACTTTGACACATTATTGACAGCATTTTATATAAGATCATAAAAAAGAGTGGATTAAAAATCAACCCACCCCAACATTTGACAAAGAACCATTAAAATAAACATAAAAAAAGCACAAATCCTTTATTATAAG
The DNA here is from genome assembly GCF_033242365.1 of Lachnoanaerobaculum sanguinis. NCBI lineage: Bacteria > Bacillati > Bacillota > Clostridia > Lachnospirales > Lachnospiraceae > Lachnoanaerobaculum > Lachnoanaerobaculum sanguinis. Next base: position 681 of record NZ_BTHK01000016.1, on the reverse strand, counting down.
GACTGTGCTAAATTTCAAACTGCCGCAGACCGGAATCGAACCGGTACGGGTATTTCTACCCACGGGATTTTAAGTCCCGGGCGTCTGCCTGTTCCGCCACTGCGGCATAAAAGCGACCCGAATCGGACTCGAACCGACGACCTCCGCCGTGACAGGGCGGCGCTCTAACCAACTGAGCCATCGGGCCATAATATTAAGATATAAATATCTCAGCTCCCTGAGTAGGACTTGAACCTACGACACTGCGGTTAACAGCCGCATGCTCTACCGACTGAGCTATCAAGGAATATTGCCCTTAGAAAACTAAGGGCAGTGGAGCTTCAGGGACTCGAACCCGGGACCGATCGGTTATGAGCCGATTGCTCTAACCAACTGAGCTAAAGCTCCCAATAAAGGCTTTCGCCAATGACCCCAACGAGATTTGAACTCGTGTTACCGCCGTGAAAGGGCGATGTCTTAACCGCTTGACCATGGGGCCGAATACTGTGATATTCTACTCTGTGAAGAATAAATTGTCAAGTATTTTTTTATAAAAGGGAATGCACCCTCAAAACTGCCTACCAAATTCCGAGCTATTATAAATTTTTTCCTATCTTTTGGTTAAACCCTCGACCTATTAGTAACCATCAACTCAATACATTACTGTACTTACATCTTGGCCCTATCTACCTCGTAGTCTTC